>JAGQSP010000269.1:6352-37360 GCA_020439485.1 Acidimicrobiales bacterium
GTCACCGACATGCGTCGCTCGGTGCGCGGCACCGTGGTGGCGTCGACCTTTGACCGGCCATCCGACGAGCACACCCAGGTCGCAGAGGTCACCATCGAGCGCGCCAAGCGCATGGTCGAAGAGGGCAAGGACGTCGTCATCATCCTCGACGGCATCACCCGCCTGGCACGCGCCTACAACCTTGCAGCGCCCGCCACGGGCCGCATCATGTCGGGTGGTATCGACACCGGGGCGCTGTATCCGCCCAAGAAGTTCTTCGGTGCGGCGCGAAACGTCGAGGAGGGCGGTTCGCTGACGATCTTGGCGACCGCTCTTATCGAGACCGGCTCGAAGATGGATGAGGTGATCTTCGAGGAGTTCAAGGGCACTGGCAACATGGAGCTGCGCCTCGATCGTCGTCTCGCCGAGCGGCGCGTGTATCCGGCCATCGACGTCGATTCGTCGTCGACCCGTCACGAGGAGCTCTTGTTCGAGCGCAAGCAGCTGCAGCAGGTTTGGAAGCTGCGCCGGGTTCTGTCGGGCCTTTCCGGAGGTGACGGAGAGGGGCGTTCGGGCGCCGGTCTGGAGCTGTTGGTGGATCGTCTGAAGACGTTCCGGAACAACGACGAATTCCTCGCCGAGATTGCCAAAGCGCCGAGCCTGTAAGGCTCGCGCCAGAGGATGCAGCGCCGAGCCTGTAGCGCCTCGCCGAGACATTGGATAGAGTTGTCGGTCGGCCCTGAAGCCGTCGGCCGAAGCATCACGGAGTTTCTTGCAATGAAGGACGGAATCCATCCCGAGTACCGGCCCGTCGTGTTCCAGGACACGTCGACCGAGTTCTCCTTCTTGACCCAGTCGACAATCGAGACGCGCGAGACCATCGTGTGGGAAGACGGCAACGAGTATCCGTTGGCCAAGGCCGAGCTCACCAGCGCCAGCCATCCCTTCTACACCGGTCAGATGAAGATCGTCGACACCGCTGGTCGTGTCGAGCGTTTCGAGAAGCGCTACGGCGCTCGTCGTCGCGGCAAGTGACACACTTTTGGCCGTTGCCCTTCGGGCACGGTCGCTGAGCGCCCGATGGCGCTCGATCCTCAGCAGAGATCGCGGCTTCACGAGGCCAAGCTCCGCTCGCTGGCGCGCTCGCAGTTCGACGTCGAGTTGGTCGAGTCGAGCGGCAGCGAGAGCGGTGCTTTCGGTTGGTCTGCTGATCGCTGTTTCGCACTGATCGAAGGGCGTCCCGACACTTCGCTCGGGCGCGCCTTGGGCATGGCGCGTCGACGCGACAGCCAGCGGCTGGACGTGTTGTGTCAGGTCGGCGCAGGGTCGGTCGCCCTGCGCGCGTCACTGCTCGACCGCCCCGTCTGGGTTTGGGCGGTCGACGGAACGGCGGTCAACCCTGCCAACGCGGCTCCTGTCGACGTCGGAGCAGAGCCAGCGCCCGAAGCCCTGTCGCTGATTCCCGCCATCGAAGCGGCCGGTGCCCGGCCCTTCGTGGAACATGGCGTGGTTCTGGCCGAGGTCAGGGGCCTCGAGGTTGGGCGGGTCGAGGTGGACGAGTTCGGGCCTCGGCTGGTTGTGGGCGTCAGCGTCGACGACCGCATGATGAACGAGATAATCCACTCCAACGAACCTGCTGAGGTCACCTTGGCTCGCGTGGTCGATCTGGTCGAGCCGTATCGTCTGGCGGGTGCAGACCCGCACCCGTTCAATCGTTTGAGCCGCGAGCGCTTGTTGCGCCAGGTCATCATGGACGACCCGTCGTCGGTTGGGTTTCAGTGGGTTTCTCCGGCGCAACCGCCATCTCCTCGCCCCAACCTGGCCGATCCTTGTCCTGCGGTGGCACTTGCGGGAGACGGTGACGAGGTGGGGGCTGTTGTCGTGGCGTCGGTTGGCGTAGACCTCGAGCTGGTTCCCTTTGCCGCCCACGCCAGGCACCTGTTGGCTCCATCGGCCGAGCTGTTGGTCGTGGTGCCCGAACGTGACGCTGTCTCGTTCACCGCCGAATTGGTCGGTGGTGTCGTGGGTGGTGCCAGGTTGGTGACGGTGGGTAACGACTGGTTCGCCGCGGCAGGGCTGTAGCCTCGGCGAACGTGCTCGACCGACTGACCCAACTCGAAGACGAACTCACCGTTGTCGAGACCCAGCTGGGCGATCCCGACGTGGTCACCGATCGGTCTCGGTTCGCCGAGGTGGGCAGAAGGCACGCCGAGTTGTCCGAGGTCGTCGAGGTCGGCCGACGCTGGCGTTCGGCGATCGAAGACGCGGCCACGGCGCGAGAGATGTTGGAAGAGTCCAGCGGTGCCGATCGGCGCGAGATGACCGAGATGGTCGAAGCGGCCGATGCCGAGGTTGCCCGCCTGGAGGCCCAGTTCAAGCTCAAGCTGCTGCCCAAAGATCCCAACGATGGCAAGAACGTGATCCTCGAAATACGCGGCGCCGAGGGGGGAGAGGAGGCCAACCTGTTCGCCCGCGATCTCTTCGAGATGTACCGCAACTTCGCGTTGGCGCGGGGCTGGAAGCTCGAGATCATCAGCGCCGACCCCTCCGACCTGGGTGGCTACAGCGACATCACCGCTGTGGTGAAGGGCGATTCGGCGTGGTCGATGCTCAAGCACGAGGGAGGCCCTCACCGGGTGCAGCGGGTGCCCGTGACCGAGTCGCAGGGCCGGGTCCACACCTCGTCTGCCACCGTCACGGTGTTGCCGGAGGCCGACGAGGTCGAGGTCGACATAGATCCCAACGATCTGACCGTCGACGTCTTCAGGGCGTCGGGCCCCGGTGGTCAGTCGGTCAACACCACCGACTCAGCGGTTCGAATCACCCACAAGCCGACAGGCATGGTGGTGTCGATGCAGGATGAGAAGAGCCAGCTCCAGAACAAGGAGAAGGCGCTTCGGGTCTTGAGATCACGGTTGTTGAAAGCAGAACAGGATGCGAGGGCGGCCGAGCTCTCGGCCGCGAGACGCGACCAGGTGGGTGGTGGAGGTCGCAGCGAGAAGATCCGCACCTACAACTTCAAAGAAAACCGGGTCACCGATCATCGCATCGGGCTGACCCTGTACAAGCTCGACAAGGTCCTTTCGGGCGAACTCGACGAGGTGGTCGAGTCTTTGCAGCAAGACGAGCGCCAGCGTCAGCTCAGCACCGAGGGTTGAACGTCGGTGTCGGATGGGACTGTCCCTTGGAGTGCATTTGCAGCCGAGGCCGAGCGGCGGTTGGCTGAGGCGGGTATTGAACAGCCCGAGCTAGAGGGGCGTTGGCTGGTCGAGGAAGCGGCGGGCTTCTCTTCTGGAGAATGGTTCGAGCGCCGTTTCGAACTGGCCACGGTGCGGGGTGTGGCGCGTTTCGATCAGATGATCGAGCGACGGCTGGCCGGCGTGCCCATCCAGTACGTGCTGGGACATTGGCCGTTTCGAATGCTCGATTTGATGATCGACACACGTGTGCTGATTCCCCGGCCCGAGACCGAGGTGTTGGCGGGGTTGGTCTTGGATCGGCTGGCGTCGATCAGGTCGCCTTTGGTCGTCGATCTGGGTACTGGTAGCGGAGCGATCGGTCTGGCGGTGGCCTTTGAGCACCCGACGGCTCAGATCTGGCTCACAGATTCGGATCCAGATGCCATCAGTGTCGCACGCGCCAACCTCGCCGGTCTGGGGCGCCACGGTTCGCGTGTTGGCATCGTCGAGGGCGACTGGTTCGAGGCTCTTCCCGAAGACCTTCGCGGAACGGTCGACGTGTTGGTCTCCAACCCGCCGTATGTGGCCGATGACGCGCAGCTCGACGCCTCGGTGATCGACCACGAACCCCACACCGCCTTGTTCTCGGGCCCGCAGGGAACGAACGATCTGGCGATGATCGTGAATGGCGCACCTGGGTGGCTCGCCGAGTCTGGGGCCCTGTTTCTGGAGATGGGGCCACAACAGGTAGCTCTTGTGTGTTCCTGGTGTCGGGATGCGGGATTCGGATCGGTTGTGACAGCCCGCGACCTTGCCGGTATCGAGCGCTTCGTCATCGCAACCCGGGGCCAGCCCCTTTGAGTCGGGGGCCCTTTGGCCCAATAGAGTGAGGCCTGGTGACCGATCGACCTCCACGGATTCTCTTCGTTTGCACTGGCAACATCTGCCGCTCGCCGATGGGTCAGTACCTGATGTCTTCGAGGCTCGACGCGATGGGCATCGCCGCAAGCGTGCGATCTGCGGGCTTTGCCGCCGAGGGCCAGTCGATGCCAAAGCACGCCCTTTCGGTTCTTGCTGGTGCGGGCATAGATGCCTCGGCGCACCTGAGCACACGCATGACCCCCGACCACGTGCGGGGTGCCGATCTGATCTTGACCATGACCGGGCGGCACGCAACCGAGGCCGCCGTGCTCGATCTCGAGTCGGTGCCTCGGATCTATACCCTTCGCGAGTTCGCCATCAGGGCTTCGGGCTTCGGGCCACGCGATGCCGGGGCGAGCCTTCGCGACTATGTGCTCGATGTCGGGTCTGACCGCACGCCCGGTCACCTGGGTGCTGGGGGTTCGAGGGAGGACATCGCGGATCCGTATGGGCGCCGCAAGGGTGCCTACAAAAAGGCGTTCCAGGAGATCCAGACTGAAATCGACGCACTTGTACCGACGTTGTTCTCTGGTGGGCAGTCGCTCACGGGGTTAGGGTCCTGACTGTTGACAACAGCCGAAAACCACGTAAAGTGTTGACCTACCCAATAATTCTCACTCTCTGCTGCAGATGCCGAGAGATGGCGGGACTGCAAGGTGAATCAAATGCGAAAGAATCGTGAAGCTCTGAGGCGTTCGGGAGTTGCTGCGCTGGCCGTGGCGGCATGCCTTGCTCTGGGTTCTGCTCCGGCCGGTGCGGCGGACGCATACTCCGATGGTGGGTCCGGCAGCACCGGGCAGACGACCGATACCGGCGGCGGTTCGACAGGCGATACCGGCGGCACCGGGACCGGCGCCGACGGCACGACCGGTGGTGGCGACACCACCACCGGTACCGATACCTCTGCGGGTGGCACCACCGGCAGCGGCACTGTGGGTCAAGTCGACGATGGTCAACTGGCATTCACAGGTGGCGACGCCCTGTCCCTCACCCTCATCGGTGGCGCAGCGCTCGGAGCTGGAGCTCTCATGGTGGCCGTCAGTCGCCGCCGCGATGACGACTGATCTCGTCGAGCACAATCTAGGCTCTGCCGCTTGATGGGTTTCATCAAGCGCAACCTGCTTTCTGCCTTTGCTCTATTCGCTGTAGCGGTCTTCGTCTGGGCCATCTGGGCCGCGTACAACGCGAAGAAGGCTGTTGACGAGGCTCGCGAGGCGCAGTCGATAATCGAAGAGGTCGACTCCTTCAGGCTCGAGGACCTCCTCGCGGGTGATGCCATCGAACCTCTGGACGCCTCCGCGACCCTTCTCGAGTCGGCCCACGAGCGGCTCAGTCGCCCCTTGATGAGGCCTGCTCACTGGCTTCCGGTCCTGGGCCGCCAGATAAAGGCGGCAGACGATCTGTCTTCTGGAATCTCGGGCGTCTTGCGCGTTGCCTCGTCGTCAGTTCGCGACATCCGCTCGGGGTTCGACGAGGACAGCTCTGTTCTGGCTCGAATGCGTCTGGTGTCGGAGAACGTCGGGCTTGTCGAGGATGCGATCCAGGCCGCCGATCTGGGTGATGGCAATGCGCTGATATCGGTGTTGGCCGAGACCCGGGCCGAAGTCGTCGATCGCTTCGACCGCCTGCGGGCGACGGCCTCGCGGGTGAGGGCATCGACTTCGGCGGTCGCCGAGCTGTTGGATGGACCCGAGAATCACCTGTTGCTGATCGCCAACAACGCTGAGATGCGGGCGGGAAGCGGCATGATCCTCACGACCGGGGTGCTGCGGACCCAGGGCGGTGCCGTTGTGGTTACCGATCTCGGCAGCTCGTTCTACCGAAACCTAGAACCCGGCGCTGTCGAGCTCACGAAGACCTACGAAGACCACTTCGGCTTCGCCGAGGTCGAGACCGAGTGGCGCAACCTCGGACTCACCCCGAGGTTCCCCGAAACGGCCGAGTCGGCTCTGCGAATGTGGCAGGCGGCAACCGGGGAGGCTCTCGACGGTGTGATCCTGGTAGATCCGTTCATGCTCGAAGCCCTGCTCGCCGGCATGGGGCCCGTGACCGTCGACGGCCTCGACTACACCGAGGACAACATCCTCGAATACCTGCTCCATGGCCAGTATTTGACCATCGACGTCGAGCAGACCAACACCGAGCGGCGGCAGGCTGAACGATCGCTGGCACCGGCCATCTTGTCGGCGGCGCTGACAAGGGACCACGATCTGGACGAGTTCGTTCCCAAGGTCGCCCGGGCGCTCGCCGGACGCCATCTGCTGCTTTGGTCACCAGACGCCGACCGGCAGGCGGCATGGGCCGAGGCCCAACTCGACGGCGAACTCGTGCCCAACTCGTTGTCGCTCGCGTTCTCCAACCGGTCGCCTTCCAAGCTGGACTATTTCATCGAGGTTCGAACGGGTATGAAGGCTTCCGTCGAGGGTGATGTGCGCAGTGTCGAGGTCGAGATCGCCATAGACAACGTCGTCGATCCGTCTGAGGAACCCCTCTATATCACCGGGCCGCAGCCCACGGACGAGACTCCGGTCGAGCTCGGCGAGTATGTCGTACTGGTTACGGCGAACACCCCAGGCGCCGCTGTCGATTCGCGCTTCGACGGGGTCGACGACCTGGAGGTGGCAGGTGGCGACGGCCCTACCCGAATCGTGGCTACGTCTACCAGCGTGATGCCCGGTGAGCGCCAGACCGTGGTTTTGCGCTTCGAGTTGCCGGTGGAAGTCACGGAGCTTCGCCTTGAGCCCTCGGCGCGGTACTGGCCCATCGCCTGGCGCCTGGGCGACACCGACCATCGGGTGGACGAACCCTTTGTCGTCGACCTCGAGTCGCTGCCGCCGATCGACTAGCGCCTCGCAGGCGGCCCGCGCGAGTTCTCGGGTTTTGTGTTGTAACTATTGCCCGCCACCCCTATGCTCGTCATGATTTCGTAACAAATGACCTCAAGTGGGCGTAGAGAAAGGCGATAGGTAGCACCATGCACTCGATGCGTCGCACCCTCAGCATCACTGTGGCGGTAATGCTCTTTTCGTCCCTGGCCTTCGTCTGGCCCAGGCAGGCCGAGGCTGCAGCCCCACCACTCACCGCTCACAAGATGGGTGCCTACGTCGGGTGGAGCACGGCGACCGCAGACTCCTTCGGCTCGACCGTCGGACGGCCGATCGAGTCGTTGACGCTGATGCTCGATCGCGACAGCTGGGCCGAGATGTCATCGTCAGCTCGTGGCCTGGGCAGCCTTTGGGGCGACCGCAACGTCCTGACCGTGGTTTCGTTCCCGATGTCGGTCGCGGGCGAGTCGCTTGCGCACGGTAACTCGGGGGCCAACGATCAAAAGATCCGAGAGATCGCCCAGATCCTGGTCGACGGAGGCCTCGACGGCTCGGTCATGCGTGTCGGCTGGGAACACAACGGTTCCTGGAGTGAGTGGTCTTCGCTCAGCGATCCTGATGCCTACTCGGCCTACTTCCGGCGCATCGTGAACATCTTCCGCGACGTTTCGCCCGACTTCAGGTTCGAGTGGAACGTCAACATCCGCTACGTCGATGTAGATCTGCGGAGCTATCCCGGCGACGCTTACGTCGACGTCATCGGGATGGACATCTACAACTCGTCCTACGGCGAAACCCAGCGTGATCCGGTCGATCGTTGGAATACCTTCCTCAAGCGCGGCGCCGGGCTCGAATGGCACCGCGACTTCGCAGCGTCTCGGGGTAAGCCGATGGCCTATAGCGAATGGGCGCTGTCTGACAACCACCTGCCCGGCGTCGTGCACGATGACCCGTACTTCATCGAACAGATGCTGCGCTGGATCGCTACGAATAACGTGGCCTACGCCAACTATTTCCACTCGAACGAATTCAAACTGACGAACTACCCGAACGCCCTGAAGCGCTATCGCGAGGTTCTCCGGGAAGTGCCAGGCTCGGGTGGCGGCCCCGTGGTCACTCAGCCGACAACCACAACCACCGCGGCCCCGCGCCCCAAGCCCACTGCAGCGCCTACCACCACCACCCAGGCGCCCGCACCCCGGCCGACAACTACGGTCAAGCCATCGGCTCCTGCGACGACGACTCCCGTGGGCACCACGCCAACCACGACCGCTCCGGTTCCCCGAGGTGACGGTCAAACATGTGCACCTCCCAGCAATCCGCCGCGCTCTCCCGGGTCTGCTGTGGGCGCTGGCTACTGGGTCATCGACACCTCGGGTGTGGTCAGTGCCCTGGGTGATGCTGGTTGGTACGGCGACCTGCGATCGACCGGGGTGACCCCGGTTGCAATCGCTGGATTGCCTGGCGGCGGCGGTTACTGGATCGTCGACGGCAGGGGTGTCGTCTATGCGTTCGGAGCGGCTCCGCACCTGGGTGACCTGTCGGGTTACTCGCTCGCGAGCCCGATCAAGTCGATCGTCGTTCACCCCAACGGGCACGGCTACTGGCTGATCGGGTCAGACGGCGGAGTGTTTGCCTTCGGTGTGCCCTTCCACGGCTCGATGGGCGACCAAGCCCTGGTGGCCCCCGTGGTGTCGGGTGAGGCAGCGCACAGCGGCTACTGGCTGGTCGGATCCGATGGCGGTGTATTCTCCTTCGGTGTCCCGTTCCACGGCTCAACGGGCGGCATGCAGCTCGCTGCACCCGTCATCTCCCTCGCAGCTCACCCCCGCGGTGGCGGCTACTGGCTCTACGCCGGTGATGGCGGGGTCTTCGCCTTCGGCGTTCCTTTCCACGGTTCGATTCCCGGAATGGGCCTGTGCGATCCCCCGAACGCAACCGATCTCGAAGTCTCGCCCACAGGTGGGGGATATTGGGTGCTCGCCGATGACGGGCGCGTATTCCCATTCGGCGACGCTCCTACTCTCGGCCATGCCTCGCCGTCTGGCGCGGCGATCGATCTGGCGGTGATGTCGAGCAGATGAGCGGGTCAGACCGCGGCCTGGACGACCTGAAAAGAGCGCTCCGGTCGGTCGTGAAGGAGGCGGTGTGGGCCGCCACCAGTCACACGCCAGGCAGCAAGCCCGATATCGGACTGTTTGCATCGCGCCGAGGTGGCAGCACCTGGCTGATGCAGGTAATCGGCTCTGCGCCGGGTGTCAGGTCGCTCGACCAGCCCTTCTCGGTCATGACCGCGAACCTCACACCCGGGCACTACCGGCGCATCCCCAAATATCCCTATGGCGAGATCGTTTCGCCCGCCGAAGACGAGTTCGAGGCCCTCGAGGCATATGTCACGTCATTGCTGGCGGGAGAGTTACCGCTGAATGCTCCATACCGGTTCTGGGAGCGCGGTTTCGAGCGCAAGACGAACCGCCAGGTTCTGAAGATCGTCGGCGCCAAGTCGATCATCGAGTGGCTCGATACCCGATTTGGCATCCAGGTCGTCTACGTCAGCCGTCATCCGATCACCCAGTCGTTGTCGTGCATCCGCAACGGCTGGACTCTCACCGCGAGAGCCTTCCTGGACAACCCGAGATTCGTCGATGCCTGGCTGCCGGGTCCTGTCGAGGCCCGTTGTCACGACCTCTTGTCGAACGGAACCGAGCTTGAACGCTTCGTGATGAACTGGGGACTCGAGAACATGGTGCCCATCCGTTCAGACCGGCGAGATCATTGGTTGAACATCTCATATGAGCACACCGCGCTTTTCCCCGACGCCACGATCGAGCTCCTCGACAGTCGACTCGATCTGGGAGGGGTCGAGATCTTGCGCAGTGCGCTCAACCGTCCTTCCCGGTCGTCGCGGCTGTCCACCGCCGAGCGTCGTAACGCCATGCGTCGCGGAGATGCGCGGGAGCTGGTCGAGAGCCCTTTGTTGCGGGTCGACCCCAAAGAACGCGCCGCGGCGATGCGAATCCTCGATGACCTGGGTGTTGCCATCTACTCGCCGGACTCTGCTCTTCCGGGCGGTGAATGATCGCCTGGCCCGCGACACGCCCTCAACCGTCATAGCCTGGTGGGCACCATGATCCTCTGGTTGTCAGGCGTGTCACCGGTCGGCGTCGACTCGGGTCTTGCTCTCTACTCTTCGGGACTGGCCGGTGCGGTGGCGTCGTGCGGCCATTCGATTGCGGCCATCGGTCTGGGTCGCTCCGGGCGAATTCGTGACGTGGACTGGACCGGCGTCGACTCGCCGATGTGCTCTCGGCTCTCGACGCTCAGGTCCCCGAATCCATACATCGCCGCCCGTCTCGACACCGAGGCTCACCGACGGGCGATCATCGAAGTGCTGGATCGCAAGCCACGCTTCGTCGTCTTTGACCATCTCATGTCGGCTTGGGCCCTCGACCTCGTAGCCGAGCGGATCCACCCTGACCACACCAAGCTGGTTCACGTATCCCACAACGACGAGCACCTGGTTCGCACGCGTTGGGCCCGAGGCATACCGGTTACCAGTCCAAAGGGTATCTACCTCAGATTCGACGCCAGGCGGGCTTCGCGGCTCCAGCGACGGCTGCTCGACTCGGTCGAACTCGTCTCGGCCATAACCGATGTCGACAGCCAGACCATGGGCCGGCGTCACCCGCGGCCGAGCTACATCGTGTTGACTCCGGGCGCCGACGCCCCAGCGGTTGCAGGCGACCCACCTCCGTTGGCCGAGCGGCCCCGCTCGGTGGTTCTCTTGGGCTCACTCGACTGGGAAGCCAAGCGCCAGAACGTGATCGAGGTCGTCGAGAGTCTCGACCAGCAGCTGGCACAGGCGGGCATCGGGCTAAGTGTCGTCGGGGGAGGAGACGACGAATTCGTCGCTTCCCAGCAAGGCCGGTGGAAGGCAACGAAGTTCACCGGTCGCGTCGACGATCTCGATGCAGAGCTGGCACGCCACCGGATAGGCCTGGTCGCCGAACCCATCGGCGGAGGTTTCAAGTTGAAGAGTCTCGACTACATCAACCGGGGACTGCCCATGCTGGTTCTCGACGGTTCGATGTCTGGGACGGGCCTCGAACCCGGCAGGCACTATCGAAGCGTGAGCGCCCTGAAAGACATGTCGAAGGCGATCGTTGAATCGATCGACGATGCCGAAACTCTCGAGACACTGGCAAGTGCAGCAGCGGTCGATTGTGCGGGTCGGTTCGACTGGTCAGCCAGAGGACATCAGTTCTCGGCCGCACTCGAAACCCTTGGTGTCGATTGATTGCGGCCGATGGATTGACATGGAGGCGAAAGGCAGGCGATGACGCATCGGCGAGTTCTCGTGCACGACTACTCCGGCCACCCGTTTCAGCTGCAGCTGAGCCGCGCCCTGGCAAACCGGGGCCATGAGGTCCTCCATCTGTATTCCAGTGACTTCACGACCGGACAAGGTGCTACGACCGTCACAGAAGACGATCCGGATTCACTGGCGATCGAGCCGGTAGGCATCGGGCTGCAGTTCGCGAAGTACAGCCCGCTTCGCAGGACGATCCACGAGGTCCGCTACGGCTTGAAGCTTCGCAAGCGTGTGAAGCGCTGGGGCCCCGACGTGATCATTTCGTCTAACACCCCTCTGCTTTCGCAAGCCGTGTTGATGTCGCTCGTCGTGACACGGCGTATCCCGTTCGTCTTTTGGCTCCAAGACGTCTACAGCCTGCTGATCACCGAGGCGTTGGCCCAGCGGTTCGGCAAGGTGGGTCACTGGGTGGGCGCCTTGTTCGGCCGTCTCGAGGCCAAGATGCTGAGACTCTCGGACGCAGCAGTGGTCATCACCGATGATTTCCGCCCGATCCTGAGGCGCTGGAAGGTCGACTCGAGCCGAGTCAAGACCGTGCCGAACTGGGCGCCGCTCGAAGAGCTGCCCCCGACCTCTCGCGCCAATGCATGGGCGACCGAGTTCGGTCTTGCCGGCGAGTCGCCGGTGTTCGTGTACAGCGGGACGATAGGCCACAAACACCGCCCGGACCTTCTGCTGGCCTTGGCTGATGCGCTTCCGGATGCGACGGTTCTGGTGGTCTCGGAAGGTCCCGGGGCAGATTGGCTCCGCAAGCAGAACGACCAGAAGCGTCGTTCGAACCTGAGGGTCGTGCCCTTCCAACCCTACGAAAGGCTGCCCGAGGTCTTGGGCTCGGCAGACGTACTCGTCGCGGTGCTGGAGCCGGACGCGGGTGTCTACTCTGTGCCCTCGAAGGTGCTCTCTTATCTCTGCGCAGGTCGCCCGATCCTTGCCTCCATGCCAATGGAGAATCTGGCTGCCCGGACGATTCTGGCCAACAACGCCGGCCTTGTTGCATCTCCCACCGACGATGATCAGTTCATTGCCTTCGGGCGGGAGCTGTTCGAAGACGCCGACCTGAGGATGCTCCAGGGCAAGGCTGCTCGCTCCTACGCAGCGAATGCTTTCGATATCGATTCGATTGCCGACCAATTCATCGAGACAGTGGACTCAGCCGTCGCAGTCAGGGCGACGAGAAACGGATAATCATGACCAACAAGGACGATCTCGTTGTCGTTGCCGGCGGCGGCGGCTTCATCGGTGGGCACCTCGTCAAGAGCCTCCTCGACGAGGGCTACACCAGGGTGCGCTCTGTTGACATCAAGCCAAAGAGCGAGTGGTACCAGGTCCACCCCGATGTCGAGAACCTCGAGCTGGACCTGACCCTGCGCGACAACTGCATGACGGCGCTCGAAGGCGCCGACGACGTCTACAACCTCGCCGCTGACATGGGCGGCATGGGTTTCATCGAAACCCACAAGGCCCTGTGCATGCTTTCGGTTCTGATCAGCACCCACGTTCTCGTGGCCGCACAGGAGCAGGGCGTCAAGCGGGTCTTCTACTCGTCGTCTGCGTGTGTCTACAACGCCGAGAAGCAGACGTCACCTGACATCACCGCGCTCAAGGAAGCCGACGCCTACCCCGCAATGCCCGAGGACGGCTATGGCTGGGAGAAGCTGTTCAGCGAGCGGATGGCGCGCCACTTCCGTGAGGACTTCGGCCTTTACACGCGCGTGGCCCGTTTCCACAACGTGTACGGCCCCAACGGTACTTACGACGGCGGCCGCGAGAAGGCCCCGGCGGCGATGTGCCGCAAGGTCATCGAGGCCAAGCTGTCGGGCAACCACGAGATCGAGATCTGGGGCGACGGGGAACAGACCCGCAGCTTCATGTACATCGATGATTGCACCGAGGGCGTGCGACGCTTGATGGAGAGCGACGTCATCGAGCCCATCAATCTGGGGTCAGACGAACTCGTCTCGATCAACCAGCTGGTCTCGATCGTCGAGGACATCGCCGGCATCACGCTGAAGCGCAACTACAAGCTGGACGCCCCGCTCGGGGTGCGCGGTCGCAACAGCGACAACACGATGATCCAGGATCTCCTGGGGTGGGCCCCGTCGATCTCGCTCAGGGACGGTATGGAGCGCACCTACAGGTGGATCTACGACCAGATGACTGCCGGCTAGCGATTGGGACCCTGCGGCTCAACTCTGAGCACGGGTCCGGCGCCGGTTCCTGAGATGCCAGCGAATCTCTGTCAGCGGACCTACGGTCGCAAACACCGCAGCCGCCTTTGCCTTCTCGACTGGGCCCGCATCCCATCGACGAACAGCTGCGGCGTAGCCGCCGAGCAACGATCTGCTTCGTCCGGCCTTGGCCGAGTCGCCGAACCACGCTGCGACCGACCGAGCGTCGGTGTTGGCCTTTCTCGACGCGCCCATGTGTCGTCGGCGAAGGAACAGGCGTTCAGGCACCTCGTGGAACCGCCCTCGCAGGGCCAGCTCGGCCAACAGGGACACGTCAGAGGAGTCGAACAGCCCGATCATCGCCGTGTCGCGCAGCGCTTCGGTTCGGATCACCCCGAATACTGCGTTGCAGAGCCCGACTCGCCACATCAGTGTCGCTGCACGGGCCGAGGCGCTCGCGTGGCCGATGTCGAGGTTGTCCTCGTAGTCGCGAACTCGGTCACCGTGTTCGTTGATGATTACCGTCTTCGGGTACGCCAGGACCAGCCCGTCGTCGGCGTCGAGGGCCTCGACGCAGCGCTCGACGTAGGTGGGTTCGCAAAGGTCGTCGTGAGCCGCCCATTTGAAGTAGCGCCCGGTGGCGGACTCGACCGCTCGGTTGTAGTTCCATGCCGCCCCCAGATTCTCCTGCGCAGGGAGCACTCGCACTCTGGCGTCCCGGTCGGCGGCACTCTGGGCGATTTCCAGCGACCGGTCGGTGCTTGCGTTGTCCGCGATTATGAGTTCGATCTCAGAGTGAGTTTGCGACAAGAGGTTCTCGATCGCTGTTTCGAGGTAATCGGCGCCGTTGTAGACGGGCAACCCGATCGAGACCAGCGAATCCGACATCCAAACCTCCAAGTCGATACCCATTCGGGCCCGAGTACGCAGTGCGGTGAGACGGCCAGGAAACCACAGCCATGACCAAGGCGACAGGCAAGCACGCTCCTGCCACCGTATCCGTCCGCGACAGCAGCCGCTGGGTGGTCGTGAGCCAGGTCGTCAAACAGGTCAGCCAGGTCGCAACCCTCTACGTCCTCGCTCGTCTAATCGCCCCGGCCGAGTTCGGAGTTCTGGTCCTGGCGACGTTCGTGACCCGCTTCGTCGACATGGTCATCGGCGACCTCGGAACGGCCTCTGCCATCATCCAGCGCCAGGATCTGGGCGAGGACGAATACTCGACGATCTTCTGGTTCAACGCAGCCGTGGGCATGGTCCTCACGGTGCTGGGAGTGATCGCCGCTCCGTTCATGGGCCCGGTGTTCGGCAGCGATAGGTCTGCCGAAGTCTTCCAGGTCGCCGTATTGGCCTTCACGATCGCAGGCTTTGGCATGGTGCCCCAGGCCTTGTTGCGCAAGGGTCTGCGCTTCAACCAGTTGGTCAAGGTCGATCTGGTGGTCGTGGTCGTGACCACCACCGTTGCCTTGGCGGGCGCTGCGGCCGGATGGGGAGTGTGGGCACTGGTGATCTCGAACCTGGCCGGCGGTATCGCCAACACCGCCGGGGTCTGGGGTACCTCAGGTTTCAGGCCCCGAAGGGTGTACCGGGTCGAGCACCTCAGAACCGTCCGCTCGTACTCGGCCAACCTGTCGTTGTTCAGGTTCGTGAGCTTCTTTTCGATGTTCGGCGATCGCTTCCTGGTGGGGCGTGTCTTGGGCGAGCGGGCCGCAGGCCTTTACACCCAACCCAACCGTCTCAACCAGGTTCCTCTGGAAGTGACCGCCGTGATGTACAGGCGCGTTCTCTTCCCGTCTCTGTCAAAGATGCAAGACGACCTCGCCCGGATGCGAAAGAGCTACCTGCGAACCGTCGGAGCCGTGGTTACGGCCGGTGCTCCTGTGTATGTGGCGATGATCGTTCTGGCCGAACCCTTGGTGCTGGCGCTACTCGACGAGAAGTGGACAGATGCAATCCCTCTGGTTCCGATCATCTCGGGTGTAGGCCTGATGCAACTGGTCAGCAACTCGACCTCGATAGTGCTGCAGGCCAAGGGCCGCGCCGATCTGCTGCTGAAGCGTGAGTTCGTCGTGTTCGCGGTGCTCGGCACCGGCTATGGCATTGGCTTGACCCGCGGGGTGGAAGGGGTGGCCTGGGGTTACATGATCGCAGTCGGATTCCTGCTGTTGCCCACCCTCGAACTGTCGTTGCGCCAGATCGAGCAGTCGATGGTGGGGTTCTGGGTGAACCTCTGGAGGCAGCTGGCGGCGATCGGCTGCCAGTTCGTGGTGACTTGGTACGTGGCAGACCAGATCGCAGACGGGGCGCACTGGACGAAGCTGATCGTGGCGACCGCGGCGGGCGTGCTGTCCTACCTGCTGGTACTGGTCGTCTCCAGAGACCGACACCTGGGCGAGCTGCTGTCGATGGGGGCACCCGCTCTCGGCAGGTGGTACAGCTCGAAGATCGTCAAGGAGGACCGGATTTGAACAGCGAGGCCGACGTATCCGGGGCACCGCTGATCGCGGTCGCCACCTGCACCTTCAGAAGACCTGAAGGGCTGAGGCGCCTGTACGAGGGTCTCGCCGCCATGGACCTACCCAGCGACGTGTCGCTCGCACTGATCACCATCGACAATGCCGGAGACGTCGAGTTGCCGAGCTTCGAAGGTGACTGGCCATCGGTGATCGAGGTCGAGCACGAGCGGGGCATTCCCTTTGCCCGCAATCGAGCCGTATCGGTGGCGGCCAGGCTCGGAGCCGACGCACTCGTGTTCTTCGACGACGACGAGGTACCCAGACCGGACTGCTTGGTGCGCCTTGTCGAGACCTGGCGCACGACCGGCGCTTCGGTGGTGCAGGGGTCCTCGGTGCCGCGCTTCGATGTGGCGCCACCCGCTTGGGTCGAGGCAGGGGCCTTCTTCGAGAGAAACCTCCCGACGGATGGCCAGGCGATCCAGGCATTCCACGCCCGAACCAGCAATGTCTTGATCGACATGAATGTGTTCTCGGTGGCAGATCCTCCGTTCGACACTCGTCTTCGTCTCACCGGAGGCTCCGACTCGTATCTCTTTCGCGTCGCAGCCGAGGCCGGCTGCCGGTTTGTGGCCGCGGGCTCGGCGCTGGTCGATGAGACAGTCCCCGCCAGCCGGGTCAGCGCTCGATGGCTTGTGAAGCGCCACTACCGGGTTGGCTGGGGTCGCAGCTACTACCTGCGTTCGAGGTCGCGAGACCCGCTCAAGTTCATGAAGCGACTTGCGGCCGGTTTGCTGGGGGTTGCGGTGGCGCCCAAGAGGGCTTGGCAGAGTCGCCAAGACCCCAGACTCGCTGCCGTCCAAGCCGCGCGCCAGGCCGCCTATAGCGTTGGGCTGATCGTCGGGATGCTCGGCCGCAAACCAGCCGAATACAAAGATCTGCACGGGGCATGACAAGCGATGTAGCCGTTGGCTCGCAGAAGTCTGACGGCGGGTCCTGCACTGAAGTGACTTCAGGCCGACAGGTAACGGGTCGAGTTGTTCGAGGTTGTTGTTCCCGATCGTCCGACAAGCTCGGGCTCAAAACACGAAGGCAAGAAAAATGAGAGTTGGAATACTCGCAGGTGGGCTGGGCACGCGGTTGTCCGAAGAGACCGAACTCAAGCCAAAGCCAATGGTCGAGATCGGCGGACGTCCGATCCTGTGGCACATCATGCGGTACTACGCCCACTACGGCTTCAAGGAGTTCGCTGTCGCCTGTGGATACAAGGCCGACTACATCAAGCGCTGGTTCTCCGACGCGGTTTCGACCACAGGCAACCTCACCGTCGATTTTGCCAAGGGCGAGGTGCAGCCTCATGGTGATCACCCGTCGGGGCTCGACTGGAAGGTCGATCTCATCGACACGGGTCTGCCGACTGCCACCGGTGGCCGGATCAAGCGCCTTCAGCCATACCTGGGCGAGGGCACGTGCATGGTCACCTGGGGTGATGGCGTGTCCAACGTCGACCTCCACAAGTTGCTCGAATTCCATCGAGCCCACGGCAAGCTCGCAACGCTCACGGCCGTGCGCCCGCCGGCGCGGTTCGGTCACATGGAGATGAACGGCGACCAGATCCTCGAGTTCAACGAGAAGCCCCAGACGGGCGAGGGCTGGATCAACGGTGCGTTCTTCGTGTTCGAACCGGGGGTGTTCGACTACATCGAGGGCGACGACATCATGTTCGAGCGCGAGCCCCTCGAAGGGCTCGCCGCCGACGGTCAGCTGATGGCCTACAAACACCACGACTTCTGGCAGTGCATGGACACGGTGCGCGACAAGAAGCGGCTCGAAGACCTGTGGGCCACCGAAGCCCCATGGAAGGTCTGGGCCTGATCCGAGCTGGGCGCTCAATCGAAGCTGTCAGCGGCCGACGAGACCAGCGTTCACGCATGTTTGAACACGCTTAGTTGAAGAGGAATCAGATGAAGGTTCTTGTAACCGGACACGACGGATACATCGGGCAGGTACTCGTTCCGATGTTTCAGGCTGCGGGCCACGATGTGGTGGGCGTCGACAGCTTCTTGTTCGAGGAGTGCAAGTTCGGTGAGGACGCTTCGGAGGCTCCGGCCTTTCGGGTCGACGTTCGTGACATCGAGCCCGAGATGCTGAAGGGCGTCGACGCTGTGGTTCACCTGGCCGCCATCAGCAACGATCCGCTCGGCGACCTGAACCCCGACATCACCTACGACATCAACTACCGGGCCACCGTGCGCCTGGCCGAGATGGCAAAGGAAGCCGGCGTCCAGCGCTTCCTCTATTCGTCGTCGTGCTCGCTCTACGGCGCATCCTCGGACGCACCGCTCACCGAGGACAGCGAGTTCAATCCGGTGACGCCCTACGGCGAGTCGAAGGTCATGAGCGAGGATGCACTCCGTGAGATGGCCGACGACGGGTTCAGCCCGACCTACCTGAGAAACGCAACCGCCTACGGCTCGTCGAGCCGCCTGCGCGGTGACCTGGTGGTCAACAACCTGACCGGGTTCGCCTACACGACCGGCAAGGTCTTCTTGAAGAGCGATGGCACTTCATGGCGTCCGCTGGTGCACATCGAGGACATCTCGCGGGCATTCCTCGCCCTCTCGGAGGCGCCGCGCGACGTGGTGCACAACGAGCCTTTCAACGTAGGCATGACAACCGAGAACTACCAGATCCGCGACGTGGCGCTGATGGTCGAGGAGATCGTGCCCAACAGCGTCGTGACGCTGTCGGACGAGGCCTTCAACGACATCCGTAACTATCGCGTCAGCTGCGACAAGCTGGCTCGCGAGGTGCCTGGGTTCAAGCCCCAGTGGACCGTGCGCCGCGGCATCGAGCAGTTGTTGGCCGACTATCAGAGGATCGGGCTGACACTCGAACAGCTCGAGGGCAATCGCTTCATGCGCGTCAAGACCATCTCGCGAAAGCTCGACGAAAACCTTCTCGAGTCCGACCTGCGCTGGGCAGCCCAGGGCTGAGTCTCGATCACCGGAGAACAACTCAAATGCGAATCACCAAGTGTCGTGCATCGGGCAGCTCTGATCTGCGCCCCTTCCTCGATCTGGGCGTCACGCCGCTGGCCGACGCGCTGGTCAAGCCCCAGGATGTGGACGGCCCCGAAGCAAAGTTCCCATTGGAGCTGGCTTTTTGTCCAGAGTCTGCTCTGGTGCAGATAACCGAGGATGTACCCGAGGACGTCCTGTTCGTCGAGAACTACCTCTACTTCTCGTCGTTCAGCGACCACTTGCTGCGGCACTCGCGTGAGCATGCCCTGGCCGTCATCGAGGAGCGCGAACTGGGCCCCGACAATCTCGTCGTCGAGCTTGCCTCCAACGATGGCTACCTACTGAAGAACTTCGTCGAGAAGGGCATACCGGTGCTGGGCATCGACCCGGCCCCAGATCAGGCCAAGGCGGCCAACGAGATCGGCGTGCCGACGCTGGCCGAGTTCTTCGGAGAGGATCTGGCTCAGCGCCTGGTCGCGGAGGGCAAGCAGGCCGACGTGATCATCGCGAACAATGTGTTCGCCCATATCCCCGACATCAACGACTTCACGGCCGGCATGCGCACGCTGCTGAAGGACGACGGTGTGATTCACATCGAGAACCCCTACGTGCGCGATCTCATCGAGCACTGCGAGTTCGACACCATCTATCACGAGCACTTCTACTACCACTCGTGCACGTCGATAGACCGCCAGATGCGTCGCCACGGCATGTACCTGAATCATGTCGAGTACTTCCCCGACCTGCACGGCGGCACGCTGCGGTGGCACTGCGGCAAGCACGAGAACCCCAGCGACACTGTCAAGGAGTACCTCGCCGCCGAGAAGGCCGCCGGGATGGACACCTTCGAGTACTACGCGGCCTTCGCCGACCGGGTCGCCGGGGTCAAGCGAGACCTGCTTGCTCTGTTGTCCGACCTCAAGTCACAGGGCAAGAAGATCGCTGCCTACGGTGCGGCGGCCAAGGGCGCGACGCTGGTCAACTATGTCGGCATCACCACCGACCTGGTCGACTTCGTGGTCGACCGCAACGTCCACAAGCAGGGCCTGCACATGCCCGGTACCCACCAGCCGATCAAGGACGTCTCGGCGCTTCTCGACGAGATGCCCGACTACGTGCTGCTGCTTGCCTGGAACTTCAAGAACGAGATCATGGCCCAGCAGGCCGAGTACATAGAACGGGGCGGCAAGTTCATCGTCCCCGTCCCGACCCCCAAGATCGTGGACTGAACATGACAGATCGCCGAATCACCTCCTGCCCTGCATGCGAGTCGACCAGCCTCGAGCTGGTGGCGACCGAAGACCAGATCCCCACGAACAGCTGCCTGCTGCTCGAATCGCGCGATGAAGCCGAGCGCTATCCGCGCGGCGACATGGCGCTGACGTTCTGCCAGTCGTGTGGCTTCTTGTTCAACGCCGACTTCGACCCGCAGCTGTCTGAGTATTCGGCGCGCTACGAGGAAACCCAGGGCTACTCGGCCAAGTTCGTCGAGTTCGCCAAGGACCTCGCCCAGCGCTGGGTCGACAAGTACGACCTGGCAGGCAAGAACGTCCTCGAGATCGGCTGTGGCTCGATGGGTGAGTTTCTCCAGTTCATGGTCGACGCGGGAGCGGGCAAGGGAATCGGAATAGACCCAGCCCTCAACGTCGAGCGCATCGAGCACCAGTTTCCCGAGAAGTTCGAGTGGATCGCCGACTTCTACAGCGAGAGCTATACGCACATTCAGGCCGACGCCGTGGTGTGCCGTCATACCCTCGAGCACATCTCGCCGGTGAAGCAGTTCATGGAGATGGTTCGTCGGTCCATCGGCGATCGCCCCGACACCATCGTGTTGTTCGAGCTTCCCGATGTGAAGCGCGTACTGGACGAGGTCGCCTTCTGGGACGTCTACTACGAGCACTGCTCGTATTTTTCTCTTGGGTCGTTGGCGCGGCTGTTCCGACGCACCGGGTTCGAGGTGCTGCACCTCGAGCTTGACTACGATGATCAGTACCTGCTGATCGAGGCGCGGCCCTCTTCGGTGCCCGCTGCGGGTGAACCCCTCGACCTCGAAGACGACATGGACGCCCTGCGATCTGGTGTGGTGACCTACCGCGACGGCTATGCCAAGACGCTCGATCGATGGGGCACCGAGTTCGCTCGGCTGGCGGCCGAGGGTGGTCGGCCGGTCATCTGGGGCGCGGGCTCAAAGGGCGTGTCGTTCCTGACCAATCTGGGAACCGACGCAATCGAGTATGCGGTCGACATCAACCCGACCAAGCACGGATTCTTCATGGCCGGGACCGGTCAGGAGATCGTCGGGCCCGACTTCCTTGCCGCGTATCAGCCTCAGCTGGTCGTGGCGATGAACCCCATCTATATGCGCGAGATCCAGGCCGATCTCGATCGCCTGGGGGTCGACGCGCGGCTGACAGCCGTCTGATCGGTTGGCGAAACTGTAAGGGTTCGGCCGGCGCGGCGTTTGTCTCTTCGCATCAGCGACCTCGATTGTGCCGGACAGGATTTGCCCTGTCCCGACCATCTCGAGTCCTGATAGAAAACGGGTCTTGCCCGCATCGAGGGCACGCCGTCGAAGAAATTGGAACCCGACTTGAGAACCCCCAAGCGTATCCTCGCCCGCCTGCTCACGGTAGTGGTGCTGGCCACCAGCCTGGTAGTGATACCAGCCACCCAGGCCAGCGCGGCGCCCGTGTCGGCCGACGACTTCAACGGGTCGTCGATCAACACCAGCCTCTGGAAGAACTCGGTGGCCTCAGGGGCCTCCGTTTCCCATACGGGCGCCCAGGCTGCGCTGCTGGTTCCGGCCGGCTTCACGCCCTACAGCCCGTGGGTTTCGGGTAATCGCACGGCGACGATCTACCAGGAGATCACCGACGACGATCTCGACGTGGTAGCCGCGTTCGCAACCGTTCCGAACGAGGCCTATCAGATCCAGGGCATCCTGGTTTCTGACGCCGCGAACAGCACGTTCATTCGATTCGACGTGTACTTCGACGGTACCGCCGTGCACGCGTTCGCCGCAGAGCCTTCGGTGTCGACGACTCCACTCATCGACACCGTTGTCCCGAACGCGAACCACGCCAAGTTCGTTCGGGTGGCGTATGACAACACCTCGGGTAACTGGACCCTGTTCACCTCAGACGTCGCCAATCCGGGCGCCTGGGCCGACCACGGAACCTTCAACCGTCCGATGGACCTCGGGCGTGCCGCCGTGTTCTCGGGTAGCTCCTACACCTCTGCGGGCCAGCCCGTTCCGGGTCACGTCGCGTTCGTCGATTACTTCGGCCCCTTGCCGATTCCTGGTGCCGCACTGGGGTCTGGCGCCGATTCCCAGAACCCCGTCAACTCGACGCCCACGATCGAAGCGACCTCGTCTTCGATGAAGGTCACCTGGACCACCAACGAGCCAACGATCTCGAAGCTGCGGGTCAACGGCGGCACGGCTGTGACCGCCGAAACCGACACCGGCACCTACGGCCTCAATCACGAGGTCATGCTCACCGGCCTCGCCCCGGCGACCACCTACAACCTCACGATCACCTCGACCGACTTCAACGGCCGCACTGACTCCGACGGCAGCCAGGCATCTACCCAAAGCGACGACGGCAGCCCCAGCATCGAGTTCTTCTACGGCGACGAACAAACCGTCGGAGCTCGAGGTGACGCACAACGCTGGTTCAACCTGATCGGAAACGTCGCCGACGCCAACCAGATAACCAGCATCACCTACAAATTGAACGGCGGAGCGAGCACCGCCGTGAACATCGGTCCTTCTCCTTCCGGCGCACCCCGCCGACTCGATGCCGTCGGCGATTTCAACGTCGACGTTCTGTTGTCGAGCCTCACGCTCGGAGAGAACACGATCGAGGTGACCGCACGCGACGAGTTCGGTAACGAAACGTCGAGGACCGCGACCGTCATCAAGGTCGACGGCGAGGTCGTTCCGGCGGTCGGTATCGATTGGTCCAAGGTGGACGATCTTGGCTCTTCGGTTTCGCCGGTCGATGGAGATTGGGAGATCCAGGGTTCGGGTCTGCGGTCGGTGGCGCCCGGCTACGACCGCATCATCGCCATCGGGGACACCTCGTGGACCAGCTACGAAGTGTCGACGACCTTCACGGTCAACTCCGTCACGGCCGACCGCGATGATCAGCCATCGAACGGCGCTGGGGTAGGGGTGTTCGTGCGCTGGAACGGACACAACGACTCGCTGTTGAGCGGCAGCCGTCCCGCGGTCGGCTTCTATCCTGACGCCAGCGCCGACCCGACGCCCTTCGGCGCCCTCATGTGGCTCGCCGACCCTGATGCACCCGATCCCGATGAGATCCAGATCCTCGAGGCCGACACCGGTCAAGCCATCGCCCAGCCCGCCGGATCTGCGCTCGACTTCGCCCCAGGATCGACGTACAACCTGCGGGCCAAGGTCGAGGGCAACACATACAGCCTCAAGATCTGGACCAGTGGCACCAGCGAGCCTGGCTCTTGGTTGACCTACACCGCCGACGGCGACGATCCCAACAGTGGTTCTCTGGCGTTGGTTGCACACGAGACCGATGCGACGTTCGGTCCGGTTGTGATCACCCCGCGCGACCCATCGGGCAGCAGCCGTGCGGCCACCCCCAGTGTGTCGCCGTCTGGTGGGGTGGTCGGCCAGAGCACCACTGTCGCTGTCGACCTTCCTGCGGGAGTGGTGGTTCACTACACCACCGACGGATCGACTCCCACACCGCTGTCGCCGGTTTACACCTCTTCGGTCCCTGTTGCCTCGACGATGAAGTTCATCGCCTACCAGGCCGACAAGGATCCCAGCAACGTGCTCACGGCAAACTTCACTGTCAATGCGGCACCCACCGTCTCTGCCGGTGCAGACGCGTCGATCGATCCGGGGGCGACCGCCACGCTTGGCGGCTCGGTCACCGATGATGGTGCAACTGGCAGCCTCGACATCGCCTGGAGCAAGGCCTCTGGCCCAGGCACCGTGAACTTCGCCAACGCCGGCGCAGCCTCGACCACCGCCACCTTCTCGGTTCCCGGCACCTATGTCCTCGTCCTCACGGCCGACGATGGCCAAGAGGTACGGTTCGACCAGGTCACCGTGCAGGTCGGGGGCGACGGATACTGGCTGGCCAATGGGCAGGGTCGGGTGGTCGCTTTCGGCGACCTCGAGAATCTCGGCGATCTGTCCGGCGTCCAGCTGGGTTCACCCGTGTCGGCAATTGCCGCCAACCGCACCCGAACCGGCTACTGGCTCGCCCAGCAAAACGGTGCCATCACCGAGTTCGGGTCGTCGCCTGATGTGGGCGGACTCGACGTGCTGAACATCACCCCCGCGTTTCCCATCGTCGACATGGCTGCCACATCGACAGGTCAGGGCGTTTACCTGCTCGGTGAAGATGGCGGCGTATTCGCCTTCGGCGACGCGGAGTTCTACGGCAGTACGGGCAATATCGCCCTCGACCAGCCGATCGTCAGCATGGCCAACCACGCGACCGGCAAGGGCTACTGGTTCGTGGCGCTCGATGGCGGTGTGTTCACCTTCGGTCCCGACGCGCCGTTCCTCGGCTCGGTGCCCGAGGTCGTGCCTTACTCTCAGCTCGCAGCAGACGTCGTTGCGATGGCGGTCACCCCGTCGGGTAACGGCTATTGGCTGGTCGCTGCCGACGGTGGCATCTTCGCCTTCGGTGACGCCGAGTTCTATGGTTCGATCCCCGGCGTGCTGCCACCCGGTACCCAGCTCGATCAACCGATCGTTGGCGTCGTAGCCACCCCGACGGGTAACGGCTATTGGCTTGTGGCTGCCGATGGTGGTGTATTCAGCTTCGGTGATGCCGAGTTCTTCGGCGCCGACCCGACCATTGGGCTCGTGGTCGGTCTGGCCTAGCGAGTCGGCCGTCGCAGACTTGAACACGGTCTGCGACGGCCGACGAGAATCGCAGCCGACGACTCAGGACGTGCCAGATGATCAACCGTTGTCCAGCCTGCGAAGGAACCAGGCGCGAATCCGTATTCCAGATGCGCGGCGTTCCGGTCTTCTGCAACGTCTTGTTCACCAGTCGCCAGGATGCCGAGGCTGCGGCGCTGGGCGACATCGACCTGGTCGTATGCCCTGACTGTTCGCTGTTGTACAACGCGGCCTTCGACGACCAGATCGTCGACTACTCGCCCGCCTACGAGAACAGCCTTCACCATTCGGCGGTGTTCCGGGACTTTGTCGAGGGTCTGGCAGACCGCCTCATCTCGACCTACGGGATTCGGGACGCCGACATCGTCGAGATCGGCGCAGGTGGTGGCCTGTTCTTGAACCTGCTCTGCGAGAAGGGCGCCAACCGTGGATTCGGCTACGACCCGTCCCACGACCCTCAGCGCTACCAGAGCCACCCGTTGGTGACCGTCGTGGCCGAGCCTTACCCCGAGACTCTCGATCATGCGGCCAAGCTCGTGTGTTCGCAGCATGTCCTCGAACACCTCACCGATCCGCGGACGCTCGTTTCGACCGTACGCCGATCGCTCGAAGACTTGCCCGAGGCCGTCGTGTATCACGAGGTTCCAGACGCCACGCACATGGTCGAACAGGTGGCGATCTGGGACCTGATCTACGAACACGTGTCTTACTTCTCGGCCACCAGCCTGGCTCAACTCCACCGCTCGTGTGGCTTCGAGGTTCTCGAAACCCGCACCGACTTCGGAGGCCAGTTTCTCTCGATCGAAGCGGTGCCCGGCTCGGTGTCCACAGAGGTCGTCGACCCGACAGCCGATCTGGAGCGAGCCCGGTCCTTCGGCTCTGACGCCGCAGCGCGTATTTCAGAGTGGTCTGATCGTCTGAGCGAACTCGTCTCCGACGGTCCCACGGTGATCTGGGGCGCCGGTTCGAAGGGCGTCCAGTTCCTCAACGCGGTCGATGGAGCCGACGCCGTAGTGGCGGCCGTCGACCTCAACCCGCACAAGTGGGGGCGCTTCGTACCCGGTGGCGGCCATCCGGTGATCGGCCCCGACAGTCTGGTCGAGCTGGCGCCGAGCCACGTGATAGCGATGAATCCGATCTATGCCCAAGAGATTGCCGATCAACTGTCCGATCTCGGGTTGGCTGCCCGGGTGCACTCGATGTGAGCTGTTCAGCTTGCACGCTCGACACGCCCTAGCCTCTTTGTTCGACGGCAGGAGGCACCGGGCTTGAGTGAACTGAGCGACACGTTGATCGTGCTCGGCACGGCCGTTGGTGGCACTGCGGTGCTGACCCCCATCGTTCGGCGCATCTCGTTCAAGGTCGGTGCCGTTGTCCAGCCCGACGCTCGCCGGGTGCACGAGGTGCCTACGGCCACCCTGGGCGGCGCGGCGATGTTCGCCTCGTTCCTCATGGCGTTTGCGGTTGCCTCTCGCCTCGACACGTTCTCGGAGGTGTTCAGCAGAACCTCCGAGCCCCTCGGTGTGGTTGCGGGCGCCGCCGTGATCTTCTTCGTAGGTGCGCTGGACGACCTGCGGCCCGTGTCGGCACCGGCCAAGCTCGCCGGGCAGGTGCTGGCGGCAAGCACGCTGTACCTGCTGGGCGTCACCCTCTTCTTCGTGCGTGTTCCCTTCGGGGGTTTGTGGGGTCTGTCGCCTGACATCGTCCCGTTGATCACCGTCTTTTGGGTGGTGTTGATGGCCAACGCCATCAACGTCATCGACGGCCTCGATGGGCTCGCCGCCGGCATCGTCGCCATCGCGGCCGGGGCGTTCTACCTCTACAACCAGGAGTTGCTCGATGCAGGGCTGATCAATTCGGCCAACGTGGGCCCGCTCATCGCGCTGGTTGCGTTCGGCTGTTGCCTTGGGTTCCTGCCACACAACTTCCACCCCGCCCACATCTTCATGGGCGACAGCGGTGCGCTGCTGTTGGGTCTGTTGATGGCGGCGTCCACCATGACCACCGGAGGCCGAGTCGTCGATCAGTTCTCGGGCCAGGTCTACTTCTTCTTTGCTCCGATGATCATCCCCTTCGTCGTGCTGGGTGTGCCGTTGTTCGACACGGCCTGGGCCGCGATCCGCCGGGCCCGCCAACGCGTTCCGATGAGCCAGGCAGACAAGAACCACCTGCACCACCGGCTCATGGCGTTGGGTCATGGACATCGCCGCTCGGTGCTCATCTTGTGGGGTTGGACAGCGCTGCTGTCGGGGGTCGTCCTGTATCCGACGATCACCGGCGATGGTGACGGGGTCGTTCCGTTCGCAGTCGGAGCGCTGGGTCTGCTGCTGTACACGATGTTCCACGGTGGCATCCGGCGAACCGCCACCTGAAAACTGCAGGTTTCGCGCATCTGAAGGTTGCGCCGAACATCGGCCGTCGAATAGCTTGTGCATGTATTCACAAGCTCCGGTCAGTCACCGGTCATTACATGCCGCGCGGCCTCTCGACCACGACCCCAACGGTCGGTTAGGGTTCCTCGCGGCATGATTCATGCCAAGACACCGAGCGCCAAGACACCGAGCAATCGAACCGCTCAAAACGATTCTGATCACCTGATGGACCTGGCCGCCAAGCGCGAACTCAACAACGGATTCGGCGACTCGCTTTCGCGCGCCTTCGAGCTCGCGGTGACGCCCGCTGTGTTCGCCGGATTCGGCTACCTCATCGATCGGCTGTTGGGCATCGTTCCGGTGTTCACGATCGCACTGATGGTCCTGGCAGTGTTCGGCGAGCTCGTCCTTTGGTGGTATCGCTACGACTACAAGATGTCGCAGCTCGAACAAGAACTCATCGCCAAGCGTTCGAGCGGCTCTGACGCTCAGGCCCCTTCGCAAGCTCCGGTCAAGGCGAAGGTCTTCGATGACGCCCGGCTGCCAACCGGCGTAACGCTCGACACCGCGCTTCCCACCGTCGACCCCTCGGGGGCGACCGAGCCAGAAGAGGCACGATGAGCGATCTGATGACGACTCGGCTCGAGGGCCCCGCACCCGAGCAGCAGATTGCGCTCGACATGGTCAAGCGTGCGCTGCCCGTGGTGCCCGTACTGCTCCTGCTCACCCTCGGCATCTGGGGCGTCAACGGCGCTTTGTCCGCCGGCTACGGCGTCGCGCTCATCTTGCTCAACTTTCTTCTCGCTGCGGGCCTGTTGGCCTGGAGCGCCCGCATCTCCCTCGGCATGTTGATGGGGGCCGCCCTGTTCGGCTTCCTGATACGCCTGGGACTGATTTCGCTGGCCATCTGGTTGGTGAAAGACGCATCGTGGGTCGAGCTGGTTCCGCTCGGCCTGACGGTCATCGTCACCCATCTCGGGCTTTTGGTCTGGGAAACGCGCTACGTTTCTGCGTCGCTTGCCTTTCCCGGTCTCAAGCCTTCAACCGACAACTCAAAGAACCAGAGGTAGACGAAGGTGATCTTCGGTCTCGAGTTCCCAACAATCGAACATCTAGTCGAGTGGCCCGGATTCTGGGGCGACACGACCGGCTCGGGCGATTGGCATGCACTTAACAAGATCGGCCTGTCGGCGCTCATCGCCACGGCGACCACCCTGGCGATCTACTTCATCGCGGCCAGCAAGGCCAAGACCCGCATGGTGCCATCCGGCGTGCAGACCATCGCCGAGGCGGGCATCGACTTCATCGACAACGGCATCATCGATCAGACGATGGGCGAAGAGGGCAGGGGCTGGAACCCGTTCCTGTTGTCGATCTTCAGCTTCGTTCTGATCACGAACCTGTTCGAGATCATCCCCGGTTGGCAGATGCCCGGCAACGCACGCATGGCCTTCCCGGCACTTCTTGCCCTCGTGGTGTGGGTTGCCTTCATCGGAACCGGCATCAAGCACCAGGGCCCGGCCTACTTCAAGAACGCGGTCATACCGCCCGGCGTGCCGGGTGCGCTCTTGCCGCTCGTGGCTCTGATCGAGTTCGTCTCGACCTTCCTGGTCCGCCCCTTCTCGTTGGCCGTGCGACTCTTCGCCAACATGCTCGCCGGGCACATCCTGCTCGTCACCTTCGTGGTTCTGTGCGAATCGCTCTGGACCACCGAGTGGTTTGCGGTGTTCTTGCCGCTGCCGTTCATCATGCTGGTGTTGCTCACCGGGTTCGAGCTCATGGTCTCGTTCCTTCAGGCATACATCTTCACGATCCTGGCGGCCGTCTACATCGGCTCGTCGCTGCACGCGGATCACTGATTTACAACTGTTCGACCCAATAGTGACCCCTCGGGTCACTCCAAAGCCGGCCCGAGAGGGTCGCAATCAACAAGGAAGAAAACCCAATGGAACTGCTTGCGCAGATCGCTGGTGAGGACCAGATCGCTTTCGGCGAGGCTGTGTCGGCCGGTTTCGCTTATGGCCTCGCTGCCATCGGCCCCGGCATCGGCATCGGCTACCTCGTCGGCCAGTCGGTCCAGGCCATGGCCCGCCAGCCCGAGGCCGCCGGCATGGTGCGGACCACGATGTTCCTCGGTATCGCTTTCACCGAGGCGCTCGCCCTCATCGGTTTCGTCGTGTTCATCCTTCTGAAGTTCGCCTGATCCAGGAGACTTAGCCGATGAACATCCAACTAATCGCCGCGGAGGGGCCTAACAACCCGATCCTCCCGGTGACAAACGAGATCATCTGGGGCAGCATCTCCTTCTTCTTGCTCTTGGTGCTGTTGGCCAAGCTGGCCTATCCGGCCATGCGCAAGGCCATGGACGACCGTTCTGCGAAGATCCAGGGCGATCTCGACGCGGCAGAAAACGCCAAGGCCGAGGCCGAGGCTCTGCGCGCCGAGTACGACGCCAAGATCGCCGAGGCCAAGGCCGAGGCATCGAGGATCCTCGAAGAAGCCCGCGCCGAGGCCGAGGCTGTCCGCTCCGAGCGCATCGGCGCCATCGACGGTGAAATCGCCGCCATGCGCGCCCAGGCCGATGCCGACATCGAGGCTGCCAAGGCCCGTGCCATGAGCGAGATGCGCTCGCAGGTCACCGCACTTGCGGTTGGTGCTGCAGAACGCATCGTCGAGCAGTCGCTCGACGCCGACGCCCAGGCTCAGCTGGTCAACAACTTCATCGACCGGGTCGGCGCCCAGAACTGACAGGGTCACGCCGGCCGAGGTCGGCTCACCACTAGCGGCCCGAGGGCCGCAATCAACGAGGAACACACGTATCGATGAGTGACAAGATCGACGGCTACGCCGCAGCGGTTACCGCCGTGGCATCGTCAGAGGGCATCCTCGACAGCATCGCCGACGAGTTCTACCGGTTCGCGCGCGCTGTCGAGTCCAGCGACGAACTGCGAGAAACCCTTAGCGACCGCAACCTTCCGTCGGGGCGGCGCCTGGGTATCGTCGACGACCTGCTGAAGAGTGCGCATCCGGTCACCACCAGCCTGGTGGCGATGCTGGTCAGCGCCGAGCGAGTTGGCGACATCGCCGAGATCGCCAATCGGGTCACCTCGATGGCAGCCGAGGCTCGCGGACAACGCGTCGCCGAGGTTCGCAGCGCCATTCCTCTTTCCCAAGACCAAATCGACCGCCTGTCCGATGCTCTGGGTCGGGCCACGGGCAATCCGGTCGATGTCAAGGTCATCATCGATCCGACCGTTCTGGGTGGCCTCGTCGCCCAGGTCGGCGACACCGTCATCGACGGGTCTGTGAAGACCCGTCTCGAGAAGCTCAAGGAACGGGTCTGAGACAATGACTGACCTCAACTTCGATATCGCATCCATCACCGACGCCATCCGTACGAACCTCGAGGGCTTCGACGCCGACATCGAGTCGGGCACCATCGGGCGCATCATCGAGGTCGGTGACGGCATCGCACGCGTCTCTGGCCTCCCCAACGCTGCGGTCAACGAGCTTCTCGAGTTCCAGAGTGGCGACGTCGGCTTGGCGCTGAACCTCGACGAGGACTCGATCGGCGCCGTGGTGCTCGGAGCGATCGAAAAGATCGAGGAAGGCCAATCGGTCAAGGCGACCGGTCGAATCCTCTCGGTTCCCGTCGGCGACGGCCTCATCGGGCGCGTTGTCAACGCCCTGGGCGAGCCCATCGACGGTAAGGGCCCGCTGCAGAACGTCGTCGAGCGCCGTATGGAGATCCAGGCGCCGGGCATCATGGGCCGCAAGCCGGTGCACGAGCCCATGCAGACCGGCATCAAGGCCATCG
>JAGQSP010000270.1:0-4759 GCA_020439485.1 Acidimicrobiales bacterium
GACGCCATCGCCACACTCGAGGGCATCTCGCGCTCGGCGCTCGACGCTCACGCGGCCGAATCACAGCGCCGGGCGGCCATCGCCATCGAAGAGGGCCGCTTCGACAAGAGCCTGATCCCCGTCTACAACCTCGACGGCACCCTGGCCCTCGGCGCCGAGCAGTTCCCCAGGCCGGGCACCACTGTCGACACCCTGGCGCAGCTCGCCCCCAGCTTCCCGGCCGTGGCCGACTATCGCCACACCCCCGAAGCCAAGACCTTCCGCGAACTGATCAACCAGAAGTACCCGGACCTCGAGATCCAGCACGTACACCACGCGGGCAACTCCTCGGGTGTGGTCGACGGTTCGGCGGCCATCCTGATCGCCTCCGACGAATACGCCAAGGCCCACGGGCTCAAGCCACGCGCTCGCGTCGTCGCCACCGCCAACATGGGCGACGACCCCACACTGATGCTCAATGCGCCGGTGCCGGCGGCGCGCAAGGTTCTGGCCAAGGCGGGTCTGACCATCGACGACATCGACCTGTTCGAGATCAACGAGGCCTTTGCCGTCGTGTCGGAGAAGTTCATGCGCGACCTCGACCTCGACCGCGACAAGGTCAACGTCAACGGTGGCGCGATGGCTCTGGGTCACCCGATCGGGGCGACCGGAGCAATCCTCATCGGCACCGTGCTCGACGAGCTCGAACGCCGCGACGGCCAGTTCGGCCTGATCACGATGTGCGCCGGCGGTGGCATGGCCCCAGCCATCATCATCGAACGGGTCTGAGCCTGCCCCTGGTGTTCGCCTACTCGGCCGGGGCCTCTTCGGTCATCGGGTCCGAGTAGGCGATCACCAACGCCATCGCGTTTCGCACCCATTCGTCGATGCCGAACCGCGGATCCTCGCCTGTAGTGGTGACCCTCAACGAGAACGAGGTGAACATCTCGTTCATCGATGCTGCCAACTCGTCGATGTCGAGACCGGGCTTGATCTGGCGACGCACCACCGCCAGCAACAGGCTGAGCGGCCCGGTGAGCGCCTGTCGGGTGGCCTCCCAGCTTCCGCGCATGGCTGCGCGCACGTTGGGATCGGAAGCGCAAACGCCCCACAGGCCGATGATCACCGACATCTCGCCGCTGTCGACGATGCTGCGAACGGCGCGGTCCACACCGGCGCGCAACAGGTCGGCGGGATCATCGAGTTCGCCGGCCCGGTCGATGATCCCCTCCAGGGCACCCAGCACTCGCCTGTGCGCTCGTGTCTCGACACCTCTGGCCAGGTAGGCCAGCAGATCACGCTCGAAGTCGGTCCGCCGCGGCCACTTGTGTGTGAACGCGCCGCGACTCAAGCCACCATCGGCACGTTCGACGATCTCGGCCACGGTCACCCGTGACACGGTCAGAATGCTCTGCGACTCGAAGACGATCTCCTCAGCGGCCTTGAGGAACTTGATGGCGGTTTCGTCGGGAGTCGACCAGCCAGATGTCGCGGTCAACTCAAGTCGGTATGCGTCGACCGGTGATGACCGACGGCGTTATCCGCAAGAACCGGCGCTTGTCGCTGTCGGCCCAGGTCTGAATTCCGAGCGATTCGGCCTCGATGATGTCGTCGAGGGCTTCGATCTCGGTCGCCACCCCCCTGAACACCACACTCCAACCGGTGTGAGTCTGCTCGTCGAGTGCATCCACCTCGAAGGCAACCCCGGGCCCGATGGTCGCCGCTGCCAGCTTCAGGCCCGCAGAGGTCTTGACGATGATGGTGCCTTCGTGAACCACGTAGTTGACCGGGAACACGTCTGGCTTGTTGCCCACCGACACCGCCAAGCGACCGATCGAGCGCTGCGACGCGAGTTCCCAGCACTGTTGCTCGTCGAGCTCTTCGAGACCGGTTCGATCGTTGACGCTCATGTGTGCCCCATCACCTCGATTTGCGACCTCACGATAATGGCTGAACCATCGCCCGATTGCTCGGGCCAAAGGTCAGGTTCCGAGAATTCGGCTCTGCCCCTGGCCCCAATACTTGTCGCGCAACACCCGCTTGTAGAGCTTGCCGGTGGGCAGCCGTGGCAGCTCGGCCTCGTAGTCGACCGAGCGCGGAACCTTCTGGCGCGACAGGTGAGCCCGGCAGAACTCGAGCAGTTCCTGAGTCAACGCATCGTCGGCCTGGACCCCCGGCATCACCTGAACAACCGCCTTGACCTCTTCTCCCAGATCGTCGTTGGGAACGCCGAACACGGCGGCGTCGGCGACCTTGGGATGGGTGATGAGCAGGTTCTCGGTCTCCTGCGGGTAGATGTTGACGCCGCCCGAGATGATCATGAACGTCTTGCGGTCGGTCAGATACAAGAAGTTGTCCTCGTCGACGTAGCCGACATCGCCGACGGTTGTCATCGAGCCATCTGGCGAGGTCGCCTCGGCCGTCTTCTCCGGGTCGTTGTGATACTCGAACTCGGTGGCCGTCTTGAACCAGATGGTTCCGGGTTCGCCCATCGGCAACGGGTTCATCTCCTCGTCGAGGATGTGCAGGTCGCCCAGGATCACCCGGCCGACCGAGCCCTTGTGGGCCAGCCACTCCTCGGAATTGCACGCCGTGAACCCCAGCCCCTCGGTGGCCCCGTAGTACTCGTGAATGATCGGCCCCCACCACTGGATCATCTGCTCTTTGACCTGCACCGGGCACGGCGCGGCAGCGTGAACGGCGAACTCGAGCGACGACAGGTCGAAACCGTCTCGAACTGCGGGGTCGAGCTTGAGCATGCGGCTGAACATCGTGGGAACCAGTTGGCTGTGGCTCACCTGGTATCGCTCGATGAGGCTCAGGTACTCGACCGGGTCGAACCGCTCCATGATCACCACCGTGCCGCCACGCCGGATGGCGAGGTTCACCGCTGCCTGGGGCGCCGAGTGATACAGCGGCGCAGGCGACAGGTACACCATGTCTTGGCGGTACTGCCACAGCCCGTCGAGGAACGAGTACAAGGGAGTCAGCTCGCCGGGGCTCTGATCTGGGAGCGGTCGGATGATGCCCTTGGGACGACCGGTGGTGCCAGACGAGTACAGCATGGCCCCGCCGAGCGCCTCGTCCGCGATGGGTGTGGCGGGCCACGGGGCGGTGGCCTCGACGAGGTCGGCGACCTCGCCGACGTCTGGGCCCGAACGCTGCGACACTTGAGCGCCTCCGCCGGCCACCAGCGTCAAGACGACCCGCGGCACCATCGCTGCTGCCTCCAGAGCCACCTCGAGCTTGGCCGCCGATGTGATCAGCACCTGCGATTCGGAGTTGTCGAGGATGTAGGCGAGTTCTTCGCTCGTCAGATACGAGTTGACGCAGGTGTAGTACAGGCCGGCGCGCTCTCCTGCCGCACATGACTCGAGATAGCGATCGTTGTTCTCCATGAAGATCGACATGTGGTCGAGACGCCGAAGACCACGGTCGCGCAGCAGGTGCGCCAGCCGATTGGCCCTGGCCTCGAACTCGGCGTAGTCGACCGATTCGCCGGTTGCGGCCATGATGAACGCGGGCCGGTTCGGATGTGCCGTTGCCTGATCGCCTGGATACACGATCAACCCCCTGTGTCGTCGAAGACGGGGACGATCCTAATCGGGCCCGTCGGTCGGGCCAGTGCTGCTGGGCCGAGGCTCGAATGAATCCGTCTGCGCCGTGTTGCGTAGCATCTCGGATCGATGTCAGAACCTGATCCAAGCGCCGGCCCGCTGGCCGGAGTACGCGTCATAGACCTCACCAACGTGGTCATGGGCCCTTTGGCCACCCGGATGTTGGCAGACATGGGCGCCGACGTCATCCGCGTCGAAGAGCCGGGTGGTGACGTCATTCGCACCTACCCACCCATGCGCAACGAGGGCATGAGCGCCTTCAGCATCAACCTGAACCGCAACAAGCGCAGCATCGTCCTCGACCTCAAGTCAGACATCGGCCGTCAGGCGATGACCGATCTGATCGTCTCGGGCGACGTATTCGTAACCAACATGAGACGCTCGGCCCTGGGCCGTTTGGGGCTGGACGAAGCCTCGGTGCGCGCGATCAGGCCAGACATCATCTACTGCGTGGCCAATGGCTATGGCAGCGACGGGCCCAGGGCCGGTCACGCGGCCTACGACGACATCATGCAGGCTGCGTCGGGGCTGGCGTCGATATTCCAGTGGACCGTGGGCGAACCACAGCTGGTTCCCAGCATCTATGCCGACAAGGTCACCGGAGTTCACATCGCATTCGCCATCGCAGCCGCTCTGCACGGCCGAGCGGTGACCGGCCAGGGCACCAGCATCGAGGTTCCGATGGCCGAGACCATGGCTGCGTTCAACCTCGTCGAACACATGGGTGGCCAGACGTTCGAACCACCGTTCGGCGGGTTCAGCTATGGCCGCATCCGCACCCCGAACCGTCGGCCGCGCCGCACCCTCGATGGATGGGTTGTGGTGTTGCCGTACAGCCGAGCCAACTGGGAGGCGTTCTGGGCCTACGGCGGCCGGCCCGACCTGATCGCAGACGAGCGCTTCGCGACATCGGCCGGTCGTGTAGAGAACTCTGACGCGCTGTACAGCCTCGCCGGCGAGATCGTCGCCACCCGCACCACCGCCGACTGGATGGAGTTCTGCGCGGCCAATTCGATTCCTGCGGCCGAGGTCATCGAGCTCGAGCGCATCGGCGAAGACGAACACTTCAAGGCGGTGGGGCTGATCCAAGATGGCGAGCACCCCACCGAAGGGGCCTATCACTGGGTACGTGACCCCATCATGTTCGACGGTCGCCACTCGCC
>JAGQSP010000270.1:4884-5708 GCA_020439485.1 Acidimicrobiales bacterium
CCGTGTTCATCAGCGGCGGCGCGTCGGGCCTGGGGGAAGCCACCGCCAGGCACTTCGTCGCCACAGGCGCAACCGTGGGGCTGCTGGACAGAGACGCAGAGCGCGGGCAGACAACGGCCGCCGACATCGGCGCCGTATTTGCCCAGTGCGACGTCGCAGACGACCACTCGATCGACGCGGCATTCGAACATCTGAGCGCCACCCTGGGTGCTCCGCGCGCTGTGGTCGCGTGTGCCGGCATCGGATCGGGTAAACGCATGATCGGCCGATCGGGGCCTCACGACTCGGCGACCTTCCGCAAGGTCGTCGAGGTCAACCTGATCGGTACCTTCAATCTGTTCCGGCTGGCGGCCGCGGCGATGGCCGAGCTCGAACCGCTCGACCCTGATGGAGAACGCGGGGTGCTGGTCGGCACAGCATCGATAGCGGCCTTCGACGGCGTCGACGGCGGTGTTGCGTACTCGGCGTCGAAAGGGGGCGTGGCGGCCATGATGCTGCCCCTGGCCCGCGACCTCGCCGGCCGGGGCATAAGGGCGGTGGCCATAGCCCCCGGATCGTTCGACACCCCCATGGTCGCGGGCATGCCACCCGAGTTCGGGCAACGCCTGTCGGGCCAAACGCCGTTCCCGGCCCGCTTCGGGCGGCCTCCCGAGTTCGCCGCGCTCGCAGCCCACATCGTCGAGAACTCGATGCTCAACGGCACGACGATCAGAATCGACGGAGGACTACGCATGATGCCGAGCGAGGGATGGAAACGATGAGCGTCGCCGAGCTAGCAGACGGGATCGACCTGCTGTCACCCCAGGCGGTCGACCACGCGCCAG
>JAGQSP010000271.1 GCA_020439485.1 Acidimicrobiales bacterium
GACTTGCCGACGTTGGGTCGGCCGACGATGGCTATGGTCGGCAGCTCGCTGGTAGGGGTGGGCACCTCACAAGGCTAACGGAGGCGTCGAAGGACGGGCTGCTCGCTTCTCCCCTCAGGACGATTCGTATCACCCGTATAGGTTGTGGCACCACAGTATGGTTATTACACTCAGAGCATGAGCGGTCTTCAGGTCACAGTCGACGGCAAGGTGTTCGACGTCAGAACAGGCGACCCAGACACTCCTTACGACTTCGAACAGGTGCTCGCGAGCGCTCTGGCCAAACATCGTGCGCTGAGGGTCGCCGACCGCATCTCGCAGGTCGAATACCGAACCGACCCGGCCATCGAAGCAGTCGTGGTCAACGCCGTAAGAGTCAACCAGCTGCGCAGCGAACTGATCACCCGATCGATGGCACTCGACATCGATCATCTGGTCAGAGGACGCCGCACCACACCTGGTGCCGTGCGGGCATGGCTCAACCGCAACCGAACCGCTCATCGTCTCTTCAGCGTGAACGAGAGCGAGTCGAACAAGGTCCTGGTGCCGGGCTTCCTGCTGGACGAAGCCTTCGACCCGAGACCCGAGTGGCAGCCTGTCATAGAACAGCTCGACCGGGCCGGTGAGAAGGGGTGGGGCATGCTGGCGTGGGCCATGCTTCCCAGCACGTGGCTCGACGATCGCGCTCCTGTTGACGTCATCAACGACGACCCGCAGGCGGTGCTCACCGCGGCCACCCGCCGGGCCAACGCTGCCGAGCAGACCTGACATCGCGATCCAACCCTCCCGTGACCGCGCCAAACTGTCACAACCGCAATCGTTGCCCGGTACCCGACCCGGTCGGCTCGACGCTCCTGCCTACCGTTGCTCTGGAGCCAGGCACTTCGCTGTACACCGTCTACGGGCTCGCCTGGAGTCATCACCTCTTCAACGAGTCCGGAGGTGGCGACGCCCGCTTCTCGCCCATATTCGACGACGGCACACCGGTGGCCCACCTGTACGGTGCGCGCAACCCTGTCGGCGCTCTACTCGAAACGGCGCTCCACGAGCTGCGGCCTGCTTCGAGGCGGGTCTCGAGCTCGTCCGACCTGGCCGGCCGCGGACTGCGCCGATTCGAGGCGCCAAAGCGCCTCCTGCTCGCAGATCTCCGCGACACTGCGCTCGAACGAATCGGGCTGTCCAGAGACCAGATCGCCAGCACCTCAGCCGCTCACTACCCGTGCACCCGCGAATGGGCCGTGCGGGTCAGGGCCATGCGTCCCGGGGGTCGACCGTTGGCCGGGATCCTATGGAACTCGCGGGTTGCCGAGCTGGCGGGAGATCTGGCCCGTCCGACCGTCGCTGCTCTGCTCGACAGCGACGCCAGCGAGGTCTGTGTGCTGTGGGCCGACCGGATCGAGCGTGGCGGCAAGGGCGGCGTGGGCCTCGACTACAGCGTCGTCGATTTGCATGCGACGCTGGCCGCGGGCAGTGGCCTCGACCTCGTAAGAGATCTGGTGGTCAACCAGCTAGGCGGTCTCGTCGACGACTGACCGTTCGAGCGCCCGGCGCAGCGACAGCCCGTCGGTGGCCACGACCTGCACTGGCCTGGGCAGGTCATCTGGTGTCAACCCGTCGAGGAATCGGCCGCCGGTGAGACACACATCGGGCAGCAGATAGCGGTGATCCGCCGGCTCGCCGTCGAGCACGCGGCACAGATCGGCGCCTGTCATCAGGCCGGTGACAGCGATGTTGCCACCGAAGAACTCGTTGGGCACCGGCAGCACACGAACGTCGGAGCGACCCAACTCGTCGACCAATGGTGCCAACACCATCGCCCCATATTCGCCGGTGAGGATGGCGGTTGGGGCGTCGTCGGCCACAACGGATGGGGTGGGCCGCCTGGGCGAGATATCCACCGGCTGCACCGAGCCCTTGTCGCTGCCACCGAACGCGTCGTCGTCTAGACCTTCCAGCAGGCCTGGCGCCACGTCGCACCCGCCAAGGTGACCACCGGCTGTGCGCGGCGCCCGGTAGCCCTCGGCCGGCGCGCCGTCGACCCAGTGGAAGAACCCGCTCTGAACTCCGATGGTGTCGTCGGTTTGGCCCCGGAACTCGCGCTCGAACGCCCGCGCCATGCCGATGCCGTCCTCGTGCATGTCGAAGGCGCCGTACACCGACCCATCCGGAAACGGCCGACCGGCGAGCAGGTAGTACTCGTCGGCGGCGAAGATCATCGGCCTGCCCAACAGCTCCATGAACAGCGGCTGCCACGACTCGACGGTGTCTACGACGGCCGCCGCCTCTTGCAGTGTGTGGGGCCTCATGGTGGGTTCGTTCGAGAACTTCGAGATACCCAGCGGCACGGCGGCCACCGAAGCCATCTCGGGATAGACGTCGAGGATGTCGCGCAACGTCTGCTCGAGCAC
>JAGQSP010000272.1:0-4183 GCA_020439485.1 Acidimicrobiales bacterium
CACCGTCGACGCGCAACAGGCGGGCTCGCTCGACGACCTGGTTCGACGAGGTCGCCATCGCTGTCATCATGGCTTGTTCGATGCGGTCGTGATCGTCGGGGTGGAACGAAGCCAGCACCGAACGGCCGAGCGCATGGCGGTGAACGTCGCCTGTCAGGTGAACCCAGGCCTGGTTCAACAACGAGAAGCGTCCCCTGCCGTCGCAACGCCACACGACCTCGCCCACGTCGTCGACGACCTCGCGGTATCGGCTCTCGAGCCTCAGCGAGGCCTCCCTCATCTGCTCGTATCGATGGTTCTGATCGTCGAGGCTGGCCTTGGCCGAGCGATAGTTGGCAACCAGCATTCGCCTGACCGAGATGATCAGCATCACGACCAGGAGGCTCATCACCACAGACGAGAACCACTGGACCTGGCGCCACATATCCAGGGTGTTCTCGAGCTGGTGAACTAGAANNNGAAGTTCTCGCTCTCGGTCAGGTCGAAGAGGCGCATCACGTTGCCGACCGCTTGGTCGATCTGGTCGTTGACCCGTTCTTGGTGCTCGGACCGCTCGGGAGATGGAGCCTCGGCGACCAGCACGTCGAGTGCGGCGATGCTGTCGACCACTGCCACGAACCTCAACTGGAACAGCTCGTCGTCGATCGCCTCGCTCTCGATCACCCTCAGCTGACGCTCTACCAGGGCCCTGCTGAGCTCGACTTCTTCGATGTCGGCCTCGGAATCGACGAACTCGTGGACCTTTATCGCGTGATTCAGGACCTCTCGCTGCAACGATGCCACGTTGCCGCTGACCAACTGGAGCTGACGATTGAGAGCTGCGGTGTGAGTCTCGACCTCCCGGCCGGTCCTCAGGTTGACGAGGGCCAGCGTGATGATGAGGCCCAGCAGCATCAAGATGAGAGCGATCTGGGGTCGGGTCGGGCGCAGGTGGTAGTCGAAGGTCGACCGACCGCCCTCGCTGTGCGCGTCAGTGGTGATGTGCTGGCTCACCTGCTGTTCACCTCGATCCGGTCGAGGCTCCAGATCCACTGATTGGTGTCGCGTCCCAGCGGACCGTCCAGGTTGGTGAACACCACCCGCACAGGCCCGCCGTCGGCGATATCGATCAGGTCGTTGTCTTGGCGGATCGCCAGCCAGGCGCGGTCGTCGAGCAACTCGGCACCGGTGAAGTAGACCTCGTAGTTGTCCAGCGCTCGCCAGGTGAGGGCATCGTCAGGTCCTATTCCGGCGGCGGCCAACACCACCACCAAGGGCACAGCATCGAGCGAGAGCGAACGGTTCACGAACGGATCGTCGACCACGATGGACTGGGCGCCCAGAGCTTCCAGCGCTTGCACGTCGAACTCGGTCAAGACCCCGTCGTCGGCCACGGTCAACACGACGTCGCCGCTGGGGACGGCCACCGGTTGTGCGTGTGGCCAAGTGGCGCCATCGTCGCTGCCGCTGGCGACGGAGGTACAGCCCGCCATGAAGAGCGCGCAGACGAACGCCAAGCTCGACGCCACGCGTCGCATCGTCTCGTCACGCTCGTTTCGTGCCGCACCTGCCACAGTTATCCGATCGGCAGCCGACCGGCGGATTGTGAGCCAACTGGCTAAGTGTCCTTGCCTTCGATTTCGCCGGACAGAGCGTCGATTTCGGCACCGACCAGAACAGACAGCGCGGACAGGTACAGCCACACGAGCAGAGCAGCCACAGCACCCAGGCTGGTAAAGGTCGAGTCCATACGATCGATGTTGTCGTAGGCCAGCGTCAGACCATAGGTGCTGAGTACCCACATGATGGTGCCGGCCATAGCCCCGTGGCTGATCACGAGAACACCGTCGAGCGAACCCACCACCGAGCGGTACAGCAGCGCTATGGCCACACACGAGATGATCACGGCAACAGGCCAACGCATGACCGACAGGGCGGTATGCAGGCTCTCGCCCGCCGACCAGGCCTCCAGAACCGGCGGCAGCACCACCACCAGCCATATCAGCGCCGCCGTAGCCAGCACCGACAATGCGCTCAGGCGCAGCGCGAACAGGCGCCCCGTCAACCAGCTGTGTGGGCTGTCCATATCGTGGGCGACCCGTATGGCGATGACGATCGAGTTGACGACGCTGGACACGGCATAGGCCGCTCCCAGCAGACCCAATGCCAGGCCGATCGAGATCTTGGCGTTGCCTATGGCGGTCACGCTCTGGAGCTCACTGACGATCAGGGCGCGGGCGTTCACCGGCAAGGCGCCGGCCAACTGCGACACGTGGGCCTCTACATCGCTGGGCTCGGCGACCAGGCCATAGACCGCGACCACCACCACCATTGTCGGAACCAGCCCGAGTGCACTGGTGAAGGCAACACCCGACGCCAGAAGCATCGTGTGATGGCGCGACATCCGGTTGAACATCGCGACTGTGAACCGCCATGGGTTGGGGAGCCGTCGCACTGGATTCGATTGTGCCACCTGTGGCACCCGATGATGCTGTGCCATCCCCGTCGGGTGCAAGCGCTCGGACGACCCGATTCGGCGGCCAACCGCGCCATCGGGTGGAATGGCCGGGTGGACAACACGATCGACCAAGACCGGCATCGGATCACCAGGTTCATAGACCTTCCAGAGGACGACCTGACGATCAAACCCCACCTGGACGCCATCGAACAGCAGGCGCAGGGTGCCGATCGCACCCGAGTGCTCGACGCCCAGCTGATAGCAGACATCCGTGACGGCGAGTTCCTGAAGATGCCGGCCAGCCGCGAGATAGGCGGCACCGAGCAGTCGATCGTGCGCATAGGCAGGGAGCTGGGCGCCGTTGCCTATCGATGCCCGAGCCTGGCCTGGGTTCTGTGGAACCACCAGGCCGTATTCCACCTGTTCGCCGGGGCGCTGGGCCCCGAGCGAGCCGACTTGTTGACCCAACTGATGGCCACCAAGTCGTGGGTGTCGTTTCCCGCCGGAGCCGGCTCTGGCGTCCACGGCCGGCTGGAGGGTGACTCGGTGGTGTTGAACGGGCAAGGCACCTTCAGCACCGGCGCCCGCTACGGCGACTATTGCGGCGTCGTGTTCGCCGTAGAGGGCCCTGACGGAACTCCAAGACGACCTCTGGATCTGAGATTCAGCCTGGTCGCCAACGACCGGAAGGGCGTCACCATCGATCACAGCTGGGATGGCGCCGGACTGCGGGCCTCTGCCACCGACACGATCCACTATCGCGATGTCGAGATCGACGTGGCCAACTGTGTCAGCTGGTTCGGGGCCAACCGCGCCGAGAGCCTGCGCACCATCGACGTGGTCAATCATCGCTACCGCGAAGACTGGGTGGGCATCTCCGATCTGTGGCTTGGTTGGATGGCGCTGAACGTGGTTGCTCGCGCCGCCGCCGATGTCACCGCCGAGGCCACCACCCGAAAGGCCATCATGGGCGCCCGAATGATCGATCGACCCACCGTGCAGATCAACATCGGCAAGGCCTTGGCGCTGACCGCTGCGGCTCACGCCACCATCAAAGCCGCGTGCACCGAGGTCGACGACCGCATCGCCGGCCGGGTGGTGCCAGACACCGCCGACTACCTGCGCCAACAAGCGACGGTTTCGATGGCGGTCGACCAGCTGAGCCAAGCCATCGACCTCCTGGTCAAGGTGAAGGGGGCCAACGGCATGCGCGAAGGCGACCCGTTCGAGCGCAGGGTCCGCGATTTTCGCGCCATGCCTCTGCACATCAACGTCCACGCAGACCGCATCACCCACCAGCTCGGCCGCTATGGGCTCGGTATCGAGCTGGATGCGTTCTGACGCGTATCCTCGCCACATGGACATCTACGAAGCGCTGTACACGACCCGTGCCATGCGAAGGGTCAAGCCCGACCCCATTCCCATGGACGTCCAGGCGAAGATCCTCGACGCAGCCATCCGGGCCCCATCGGGCGGCAACACCCAGGGGTGGCGCTTCATGTTGGTGGACGATCGTGCGATCCTGTCGCAGCTGGGTCCGATTTACCGAGAGTGCATCGACACGCTGTGGGAGACGATCTACAAGGATCGCCGCGAGGCGGCCCGAGCCAACCCGGACGACCCCGAGAGCAAGGCCACCAACGCCATGGTGTCCTCGGTCGAGCATGCCGCCGACAACTTCGGCGACTATCCGCTGATGCTGTTCGCGTTCAACCGCGGCGACCGCAGCGGCGGATCGATCTTCCC
>JAGQSP010000272.1:4313-5757 GCA_020439485.1 Acidimicrobiales bacterium
CCGATGGGTTACCCAACCGGCCGTTGGGGTGTGGCCAAGCGCAACCCGGTCCACGAGGTCGCCTACCGCAATGCGTGGGGTAACCCTGTCGGTTTCGAGGTCGACGAGCCGCTCTGGAAGCCATGATGGCCACATTGCTCGAGGTCTTCGCCGACATCACGTGCCCCTTCACCCACGTCGGTCTGAAGAAGGTGGTCGCCGAGGTGAACACACTCGCCAAACCGGTCGACATCGTCGTGCGAGCCTGGCCGCTCGAGTGGGTCAACGGCGAGGTGTTCGCTGCCGACGTCATGCGTGCGAAGGTCGACGCCATCGGCAACCACCTGGGCCACCAACACTTCAGCGGCTTCGACGAAGACACTTGGCCAGCCACCACCATCGCGGCCCTGAACCTCGCGGCGGCGGCTTATGCGGTGTCCAACCAGGCAGGTCTAGACGTCAGCTTGAGGTTGAGATCGGCATTGTTCGAGGATGGTCTCGACATCGCCGACCCCTCGGTGCTGGCCGATATCGCCCAGGCCACCGGCGTGCCCGCTCCCCCGGCCGAACCCACCCCCGCGGTCGAGGCCGACTTCGAGGAGGGCAAACGCCGCGGCGTACGCGGGTCGCCCGAGTTCTGGGTCGACGGCCAGGCGTTCTTTTGCCCTTCACTTCAGATCGGGCACGACGACCAGGGCCTGCTGACCGCCCAGTTCGACCCCAGAGGGCTGGACGATCTGTTGAGCGCGCTGCGTTAGGCCGGTCAAGCCCTGACTATGTAGGGCAGCAGCCTTTCGTACAGTGGCTGCGCCTGCTCGAGAACCGGCACCAGCGAGTCGACCAGCTCGGCCTGCTTGGGCGAGTATGGCTGCCAGCCGGTCGACCGGTGAACGCCTTCATACCAGTGGGGGGCCCACACACCGTCTTCTGGTTTGGGGCCCGCGGGCCACGACAGCATCGCCGGGTCGAAGTCGAGCCCCACCCGCTGGCACACCTGGGCCAGCACCGACCGGGGGTTGGCCAGCAGCTCCTTGGTCTCGATGACCACCGGCTCCTCACCCGAGGCCAGCAACGAGTCGAGGATCTCGTTGAGTTCGACATATCCGGTCTCGCCCAGATCGGCGTCGGGCACGTTCACCTGGAACGAGGTGAGCATCTCGAAGGGATCGCGGGTCAACAAGATGTTCCGGAACTGCGACAGGAACGAGCGGTCGAGGCCCTGTAAGTGTTTGGCCATTTGCTTGAACACCACAACAGGCGTGTCGTAGTCGGCCAGCAGAACGTCGCTGATGACCCTCTGCGCGTCGTCGCTCTGGGCAGCCAGCACATCGTCGCGGCCCGGGTGATCTATACCGGTGCTGCGCAGGTAATGCGCATACAGGGGCTCGTCGACGACGGTGGTGTCGGTGCGCTGCCGCCACGAATACATGAGGGCCGTCGACAGGTTGCGCGGCCCCGACCAGAC
>JAGQSP010000273.1 GCA_020439485.1 Acidimicrobiales bacterium
GCGACACCGTGACGGTCACCTCCGGACAGATCACGACCCACGACGTCAACTTCCAGCAGGCTGGCAACCTGAGGGTCATCACCAACCCACCGGTGCCGTCGACGATCTCGATCAACGGGGTCGCCGTCGACGACTGGGGCTACTGGTCAGACGTCGCACCCGGCGACTACGAGGTGTGCTTCGGCAATGTCGCAGGCATGGACGCCCCGGCATGCGAAACCCGAACCGTGAACGCCGGTGACGCCGAGGTGGTGACGGGCGACTTCAGCGCCAATCCGGCTGCCCCTGGGCCTGGCCCGCACGGGCTGTTGCGAGTCACCTCCAACCCACCGGTCCCGACCCAGATCTACATCGACGGCGAGCCGGTCAACCAGTGGGGTATCAGCTGGATGAAGGCCGAACCGGGTTGGCACGAGGTGTGCTTCGGTGATGTCATCGACTTCGACACGCCCAACTGTCAGACCGTGCTGGTCGAGGTGGGTCAGACGACATTCGTCGAGGGGATGTTCCAACACCGCGGCTGGCTGCGGGTCGTGACCGATCTGCCGCATGACTCGGTGATCTATGCCAACGGAGTGCCTCGAAACAACTGGGGAATGTGGGTAGACCTTCCCCTCGGCACCTACGAGGTCTGCTTCGGTGAATCCGACGGGTTCACGCCTCCGTGCGAGACGGTGGCCGTGGCCGACGGTGTCACCACGCTGGTGACGGGCACCTGGCCCTAGACCCCTAATCGCCCTCGGCTGGGGCCTCGGCAGCTTTGCGCTTCGCGTACCTGCTGAGGCCCCACAAGATTGCGATGGCGATGACCAGTGGAGCCCCGTACAGCAGCACCTCGTCCCAGCCCCCCTGGTGGGACAACAAAACGGCGAGCGAAGGCATACAACACTTGGTCGGCTGCTACCAGGGTTCGATAAGCGGGCTGATGTCAGGTCTTGTTGTCAGCCATCACCGCGCGGGCAAGCTCCGAGATCAGCGCCGCTATCAATCCGATTCCGACCAGAACGTAGAACACGGTGAACAGACGACCGCCCTGTGTCTGAGGTGAAACGTCGCCGTAGCCGACAGTGGTCAAGGTCATGACGGTCAGATAAAGCGAGTCGACCCAAGTCAGATCCTCCACCCGCTGGTAGAACACCGTTCCGCCCACGACGGTCAACAACGCAGTTCCGGCGAGACCTCGAGCCGCCGGGTCGGCCACGAGCGCTCGAAGCGCCCTGATGAACACGGGAGCAGCAATCACGGGACCTCCTGAGGTGAATGTCTCGGGCAGGAGCGTAGAACGCTGAGAAATGGGCGTCAGCGCCGTGTCGCAGCCTCGCTAGCCTTGCCTGTCATGACCTATGACCATCGGGCGATCGAGACCAGCTGGCAACAGCGCTGGGAAGCCGACGGCCTCTACGCGAGCACCGTCGACTGGGACAAGCCGAAGCACTACGCGCTCACGATGCTTCCCTACCCCTCGGGCGACCTGCACATGGGTCACTGGTATGCGATGACACCGTCCGACGCCCGGGCGCGCTACATGCGCATGAAGGGCTACAACGTGTTGTTCCCCATGGGGTTCGACGCCTTTGGCCTGCCCGCCGAGAACGCGGCGGTCACCCGCGGAATTCACCCGGCCAACTGGACATGGCCGAACATCGAGCGCATGCGCGTCCAGATGAAGTCGATGGGCGCGATGTTCGACTGGAACCGTGAAGCCATCTCGTGCGATCCGGCCTACTACAAGTGGACCCAGTGGCTGTTCGCCCAGATGTTCGAAAACGGAATCGCCTACCGCGGCAAGGCCATGGTCAACTGGTCGCCGACCCTCCAGACGGTGCTGGCAAACGAGCAGGTCATAGACGGGGTCGACGAGCGCACCGGCCAGCCCGTCATTCAGCAGTTGATGGAGCAGTGGTTCTTCCGCATCACCGACTACGCCGACGAACTGCTCGACTTCCACTCGATCGACTGGCCTGACAACATCGTCGCCCAGCAGACCAACTGGATCGGCCGCTCCGAGGGGGCCAAGGTCGATTTCGACACCCCCGCGGGTCCGCTGACGGTGTTCACCACACGCCCAGACACCCTGTGGGGCGCCACGTTCATGGTCCTGGCACCAGAGCACGACCTGGTCGATGCCCTGACCACGCCCGAGCAACAACAAGCCGTGCAGACCTACGTCGAGGCAGCCAGCCGCCGAAGCGAGCTCGAGCGCCTCGAAGGCGCCGACGTGAAGACCGGGGTATTCACCGGCGGCTATGCGACCAACCCCGTCAACGGCGCACAGGTTCCGGTTTGGGTAGCCGACTATGTGCTGGTCTCATACGGCACTGGTGCGATCATGGCCGTTCCGGCGCACGATCAGCGAGATTTCGAGTTCGCCCGCACGTTTGGGCTCGACGTGGTTCCGGTGATTCAACCGGCCGGCCAGGAGCCACTCGACGGTGCGACGATGGCCGAGGCGTTCGTGGGCCCCGGCACGATGGTCAACAGCGGTCCACTCGATGGGGTCGAGGTCACCGAGGCCAAAGGCCGCTCCAACCCGTCGATATCGGCAGCCATCGATTGGCTCGTCGAACACGATGCCGGCGATGAGCACGTCAACTACCGCATACGCGACTGGCTCATCGGCCGGCAGCGGTACTGGGGCTCTCCAACACCTGTGCTGCACCGTGACGATGGCGGCATCGAGACCGTGCCCCTCGAGCGGTTGCCGGTGGTGCTTCCAGAAGACGTCGCCTTCGACGGAGGGCGGAGCCCACTGCA
>JAGQSP010000274.1 GCA_020439485.1 Acidimicrobiales bacterium
ATGCACGACCTGATGTCCGAGCGGCGCAAGGCCACCTCGGGCGGCGGGGGGCTGATGGCCGCGGCGGCCGGCGCCGCAAACCTGTTGCCCACCTCGGTCATGACCCAGCTGGCCAGGCGCGAGGCCGCCTCGATCGATTTCGCGACCTCGAACTTCAGGGGTTCGCCTGTGAAGGCATACATAGCCGGCGCGCGGGTCGAGGCCTTGTACACGCTGGGCCCCGTGGCCGGCACAGCCTTCAACCTCACCACCCTTTCCTATTGCGGCAGCCTCGACATGGGGCTGCACGTCGATCCGGTTGCAGTCGAGAACCCGGCGGAGCTGAAAGAATGCATCGCCGGCGCCTACGAGTCATTGCTGGAACACGCCTGAACGGAGGCGAAATGAACGCAGCATCGATAATCAAAGACCAACAGTCAGACCTGATCGCCCTGATCGACCGGGCCGGGCCGGTCAGCTACGGCGAGCTCCGCGACCGCGTCGCGGCCACGGCGGCCGGGCTGGCCGATAGAGGCATCGTGGCCGGTGACCGCGTCGCCATCCTCGCCAACACCGAGACCTCGTTCGTGACCGGCCTGCTGGCCGTGTTCGCACTGGGCGCCGTGGCGGTGCCGGTCAACCCTTCCAGCCCGGTTCCAGAGGCCAGCCGACAGCTCAACGCTGTCGAGCCCCGGGCCCTCATCGCCGGTCATGGCAAAGGCGAGCTGGGCTTGGCGATCTGCGAGCGGGTGCCGTCGATCGAGTTCTGCGGCAAGCCATTCGGCTGCCAGGTCAAGCACCTGCCCATCATCGGTGTTGCCGGGGCCGCTTTCGCGCCTGTGGATGTCGACCCCGACAGCGAGGCCGCGCTGATGTTCACCAGCGGCACCTCGGGCGAACCACGTGCCGCCGCGTTGTCGCACGCCAACCTGTTGGCCACACAGCAGCAACTGCGCAAGCTGCTGGGCGAGGGCGGCACCCGCCAAGCCGTCGCCCTTTTGACGCTGCCGCTGTTTCACATCTATGGCCTGAACCTGGTGCTCAACTCGCTGCTGGCAGTGGGTGCCACCATCGTGTTGCTCGAAGAGTTTCACCCGGCAGATGTTCTGGAGGCGGTCGATCGTTACAAGCCGACCGTCATACCCGGCGTGCCACCGATGTGGGCCGCCCTGGCCTCGGCGCCGGGAGCCAGCCCCGAACGTTTCGCGTCGGTGCGTTATGCCACCAGCGGCGCTTCGCAGTTGCCGATGGCGACCTATCAGGCCGTGCGCGAGCGGCTGGGCCTGGACCTGGCAGAGGGTTATGGCCTGACCGAGACCGGTGGGCTGGTGACCTCCAGCCTGGGCGGCGCCAACAAGCCGGGGTCTGTGGGCAGGCCTCTGCCAGGCGTCGAGATGCGCCTGGTAGACGAAGGTGTCGATGTGCCCGTCGGCGACCGCGGCGAGATCTGGGTGCGCGGCGAGAACGTCACCGGCGGCTACTGGCGAGACATGGAGGCCACCGGCCGGTCGTTGACGTCCGATGGGTGGCTTCGTACCGGCGACATCGGTGTGGTCGACGACGAGGGCTACCTGTATTTGGTCGATCGGTCCAAGGACATGATCATCGTGTCTGGCTTCAACGTCTACCCGGCCGAGGTCGAGGAAGTGTTGCTGTCGTTGCCGGGTGTCGAGCTGGCGCTGGTGGTGGGCGAGGACGACGACCGCACTGGCGAGGCGGTGGTGGCCCACGTGCAGCTGGCCGCGGGTTCTGAGCTGACGCCCGAGTACATCATCGATCACTGTCGCGATCATCTGGCGCGTTACAAGACGCCGAGCAGGGTCGAAATCGTCGACGAGCTGCCCACCACCTTGACCGGCAAGAGGGTCCGCCGCCTCGTCAAGTAGGCGGCC
>JAGQSP010000275.1 GCA_020439485.1 Acidimicrobiales bacterium
TCGCTGTTGCCAGCGGGTGTGCTCGAGGTCAGGGGAGAGTTCGGCCCCGATGCCGGGGTCGAGATTCTGGGGCCAGACGGCACGATGTTTGCCAAGGGTCTTGTCAGGGCCGATGCCAAGTCGTTGCGTTCGGTGGCTGGGTTGCGTACCAGGGACATGCCGGCGGGTCTGGTGCACGAAACCGTCCACCGAGATGACATGGTCGTGCTCGCCGGTTAGGCGAGCCGCCGTGGGTACTGGTCGTGCTCGCCGGTTAGTGGACGGGGTGTTTGGGCCTCGGGAACGGGTCTCCGAGCATCTCGCCGATGGCGATGAGGTCTTCCAGGCCGAGGTCTTCGAAGCGCACTCGCATCTCTGCAGGTCCGTCCGATGACACGAACAGTGATACGACGCGTCCGCTGACCGTGGCTTGTTCGGTGCGGATGGCAAGCCTTTGTCCCAGGGCGACGTCGCCCAGATCGGTCAGCAGCTTCGCTCCGCCAATTCCGATGTCGACGATTGTGCCTTTGGCGGTGGTTGCGCTGTCGACGGCGCACACACACGGCCATTGGCCGCTGGCGCGGGTGCGCACCCGCCGTTCTGGGCCGGTGCTCGGCAGTTCGACTACCAGCGATGGGGTGGTGGCCTGGCTGATCGACCGAAGGACCGCCCAAGCTGCGCAGGTGCCATCGCTGGTGTTCCAGCGCAGTAGTACCTGGTCGCCGGGCCCGAGATCTGTGCCGGCAAGAGAGTCGTCGCACGACAGACGCACTACGTCATCGAGCGATGCGACAGTGTTGCAGCGCAGCAGGCGTACGTCGGCTCCCCAGGCCACCTCGACTGTGAGCACCGTCCCAGGCGGGGGGGCGAGCATCAGATACCTCCGCCGTCTGCCAACATGTCCGACATGCCCTGTCCATCGGCAGCTACCAACCGTGTTTTGAGCATCGTGGCACTGGTTCTCGTCGCCCTCTTGTCGTCGTGCTCGAGCGACAGCGGCGACAGCACCGTCGCTTTCGACGACCAATCGACCTCCGAGCCGGCGCCGGCCCAGCCCGACGCCGACGCAGATTCCGCCGAGTCGACCGCTGTGGCCGAGGACGATACGACCGCCGCCGCGGCTGAGGACACCGACCCCACCCAACCATCGGCCACGGTCGAGGCAACGACATCGACCACACTTGCCCCGGCGCCCGAGCAACCCGACCTTCCGCAGGATTGTCTGGGGCTCGATGCGCCGCTGTTGTCGGTGCAAACGACCTTCTCGGCCGAGGAGCGGCTGTTTGGTATCGGGTTCGACGGGCAGCCGATGTGCCTGTTGTTCCTCGATTCGGGGTCGAGGGTCGTCGCCTGGAGCGCCCAGGCAGACAAGGTCGTGTTCAGCGACGGTCGCGTCGAGGCGCTCGACGCCGGCGTCGACGGCCAGGCCGCCGACGGCTTGGCGCGACAACACACCCAGTTCTCGCGCCCGACCGGGTTCAACCTGGTGTGGGTGGCCGATGGCGCCGTCGAGGTGTCGAATCTCGATGGTGGTTTCAGGCGGTCGCTGCCGATCGGATTTGCCGTGTCGGAGGTCGACTACCACCCCGATGGCAAGAATCTGCTGGTGGTGGGCGCCGACCCAGCTTTCGCCGGAGACTCGCTGTGGGTGACCAATATCGAGGGTGGGGAAGGTAGGCCCCTGCTGTATCCCCAGAACGGCGGTCGAATAACCGAGGTGGCGCTGGGTTTCGACGGTGCCCAGATCTTGTTTGTCGTCGAGAGCCCCGAAGGTGCCACCACGCTGCACCGCTTCGATCTCGCCGGCGCGGCCAGGGAGGTGACCCTCGATGACGGGACGGTCGACGAGATCGTGCTCGACCCATCCGGTGGCTATGTCCCCGAACTGCTCCACGAGTCGGCGTCGCCCCTCACCGATCTGGTGGTCGGATCCGACGGCAAGCTGATGGCCTTCGCCGAAGGGACGTGCCAGGGCGGACGAGCCGTCGAGGTCATCGACCTGGCCGCCGGTGGCTACCCGTTGCCGGTGATGGCTGGGCGATCGGGCCGTCCGGTGGGCTTCATCTCGCCGTTCGAACTCCTGGTAGCCGTCGACCTGCCCGATTGCGGAGCCCAGTTCGATCTGTATGCCGTGGACGTCACTACGGGCGCGGAACGTCTGGTGCGAGCTCGTGTCGAGAGCGCGGCCGTGCGGCGGATAGATCCACCCCCCACCTTCGGTCTGAACAACGTATCGATCCTGACCTTTGCGGTGTAGGTGTTGGGGGCTGCCTAGGCGATCGCCGGCAGATCCTCTGGCAAGAGCTCGACCAGGTCGCGTTCGCTCGGATAGTCCATCTGGGCGACCCTCGACGCGTGTTCGATCATCATGTCTTCGAACAGCTGCCTGGCGGCTCGTCCGTTGCCGAACTGTCGATCTCGCGGTGTGCTGGCGAACCTGCGCCTGACCGTCTCCAGCACCATCCCCGATCCGTAGCCAGATGCCGCGGCCGTTCTGGCGAATATCGCCACCAGTTCCTCGTCGGTGTAGTCGGGGAACTCGATCACCCTGGCGATTCTCGATCTCAGCCCAGGGTTGCTGTCGAGCAGCGCGTTCAGCTCGTCGGGGTAGCCGGTCAAGATGATGACGACCCGGTCGCGGTGGTCTTCCATCCGTTTGACCAGGGCGTCGACGGCTTCAGCGCCGTACTCGTCGGTTCCGCGGACCAGCCCGTATGCCTCGTCTATCAACAGCACCCCGTCGACGGCAGATGCGATCACCTCGTCGACCTTCGTAGCCGTCTGGCCCACATATCCGGCCACCAGGTCGGCCCGATCGACCTCGACGAGGTGGCCCTTCTCGAGCAGCCCCAACGCCCGGTAGATCCGGCCGATCAGGCGCGCCACCGTGGTCTTGCCCGTTCCAGGATTGCCCACGAAGGCCAGGTGATGGGTCATGGCCGGCACCATCAAGCCTCGCTCGCGGCGCATCTGCATGATCGTCAGCAGGTCGCACAGCTGCCTCACCCGCTGCTTCACAGGTTCGAGCCCAATCAAGGAATCGAGCTCGGCGATCAGCTCGCGCAGGCTCTGCGGTTCCTCGGTGGTTCGCCTGGCATTGGTGCCATGGTCGTCGCTCAGTTGTGCCGGCACGCCCGCATCGTTGGCCGCCGTCGTCAGCACCTTGCGAAAGCCGTCGATCGCAGCCAACTCGACGTGAGATACGTGTGCGTCCAGCGATGCGATGGTGTGCATCAACTCGACCGCCCTGGTCAGGTAGGTGGCGGCGCGGCACCCATGGTCGGCTTGGTCTGACCCCACCAGGCGGTGGAACAGCGGTGACGGCTGCTGAAGGAAGGTCCTGGTCCGCGTGAAGAACTTCGAACGGCGCAGTTCGGCGGGAGTCTTGGTCTGCAGCCCGGGAATCTTGGGGGCGAACACCTCGACGAAGCGCAGCAGCTCCTCGTCGGTGAGCATGCCGTCGACGTCGATCATCGCCCTGCATATCTCGAACGCATCGCGGGTGGCGTCGACCTGCAGGTCGTCCAGGCTGGCGACGAACCCAACTATCGCCGACTCGAACGCGCTGGTGGTCGTCGAGGAAGTCATGGTTCTCGATCGGTCGAACCGGTTCGGAGATGAAGCGCGCGTTCGCATCTGGCAGGGGGCGTCAAATCCGATGGGGCCTGCCGCCGAGCCGATTAGTAGGCTGTCGGAATGGCCGAACCCTCGCCCATGCAACAGCTCGGAGCGCGCGCCAAGGCTGCGTCGCGTCAACTGGCCACGATCGGCTCGGCGACTAAGAACGACGCCCTCTTGGCCTGTGCCCAGCTTCTCGTCGAGCGCACCGACGATCTGTTGGCGGCCAATGCCCGGGATGTCGAGCGTGCAGAGGCCGAGGGAACCGCCCCCACCCTCATCGAGCGCCTGCGCCTCGACGAAAAGCGCGTCGCAGCCATGGCCGACGGGTTGCGCCAGGTCGCGTCGCTGGAAGACCCGGTCGGTTCGGTGCCGCGGGGCTGGGTGCGTCCCAACGGGCTGCGCATCGAGCAGGTCAGGGTGCCCCTGGGTGTCGTGGCGATCATCTACGAGAGCCGACCCAACGTCACCAGCGACGCTTTTGGTCTGTGCCTCAAGTCGGGCAATGTCGCATTCCTGCGCGGATCGGGCATGGCCATTTCTTCCAACACCGCCATCGCCGATGTCCTGCGGGAAGGGCTGGTCAAGGTCGGCCTGCCCGCCGATGCCCTGGTACTGGTCGAGGACGTCTCGCGCGAGGCCGCAGTCCAGTTCATGCAGCTCGACCAGTACGTCGACTGCCTCATCCCCCGGGGTGGCAGGTCGTTGATCCAGTCGATCCTCGACAACGCCACCGTGCCCTACATCATCGACGGAGACGGCAACTGCCACGTCTACGTCGACGCTGCGGCCGATTTGTCCATGGCCACCGACATTGTCGTCAACGCCAAGATGCAACGGCCATCGGTGTGCAACGCGGCCGAGTCCCTGGTGGTTCACTCTGCGGTTGCTGCCCAGTTCCTGCCAGCCGCGGTGTCGGCGCTGCAAGGCTGCGAGTTGGTCGGAGACGAGGCTTCGCGGGCCATCGTCGCCACCATCGGTGAGGCCACCGAGGAAGATTTCGCAACCGAGTTCCTCGACTACAAGATGTCGGTGAAGGTCGTCGATTCGCTCGACGAAGCCATCGAGCACATCAACCAGACCTCCAGCGGTCACAGCGAGGCCATCGTCACCAACGATCTGTCGGCCGCCGACCGTTTCGTCAACGAGGTCGACGCGGCAGCGTGTCTGGTCAACGCCTCGACACGGTTCGTCGACGGCGAAGAGTTCGGATTTGGTGCCGAAATCGGCATCTCCACCCAGAAGCTGCACGCCAGGGGTCCCATGGGGCTCGAGCAGCTGACCACCATCAAGTACGTCGTTCGTGGCCACGGCCATGTGCGAGGCTGATCTACCCAGCCATCCAGACCCAGTCCCCCATCAATATCAAGGAAGACCTTCCACATGACAGCTCCCGAGAACATCACGCGGTTTGCCGACGTCCCATCGGTTCGCGAGAAGCTGAAGGACGTCGAGTACCTCGCCGACGAGGGCATCGCCAGCGTGGTGTTCCTGGCCGACCGGCTCGACAAGCCGATTCTGGTCGAGGGTCCGGCCGGCACCGGCAAGACCCAGCTCGCCAAGTCGGTTGCCGAAATCCTGGGGGCCCGGCTGATCCGCCTGCAGTGCTACGAAGGAATCGACGAGGCCAAGGCCCTGTACGAGTGGAACTACAAGAAGCAGCTTCTTCGCATCCAGGCCGAGAGCGGCCAGGACCACAACTGGGAAGAGCTGCACGATGACCTGTTCAGCGACGAATTCTTGCTGACCAGGCCGCTGCTCGAAGCGATCCGTGCCGACGACCCGGTTGTGCTGCTGATCGACGAGATCGACAGGGTCGAGGTCGAGACCGAGGCCCTGCTGCTCGAGATCCTGTCCGACTATCAGGTCTCGATCCCCGAGCTCGGCACCATGACCGCCAAGCAGATCCCGATGGTGTTCCTGACCTCCAACAACACCCGCGAGCTGTC
>JAGQSP010000276.1 GCA_020439485.1 Acidimicrobiales bacterium
GCCGACGAGCTCAAGGCCACCCGCAACTCGCAGCTGTCGACCTTCGTGCTGTCGATGGTCGTTCTCGACGCCGTCGAACGGATCGGCCTCGTTCCATCGATCGCCGCCGGTCACAGTCTGGGCGAGTATTCGGCCCTCACCGCCACGGGCGTCATCAGCTTCGAAGATGGGGTGCGCCTCGTCGCCGAACGCGGCGAAGCGATGCAAGACGCCGCCGAGATGACCACCGGAACCATGGCGGCCGTGCTGGGCCTCGACGACGACAAGGTCGTCGAAGCGTGTGGCTCGGTCTCCGAAGAGGTGTGGGTAGCCAACTACAACGCACCCGGGCAGGTCGTCATCGCCGGCTCACCGGCTGGGGTCGAGGCCGCGGGCGCTGCGGCCAAGGAGTTGGGGGCCAAGCGGGCCATGCCTCTGGCGGTTGGCGGCGCCTTCCACACCCCGTTCATGGCTTCGGCCGGCGATCGGTTGGCCAAGGCCCTGTCGACGGTGCGGTTCCGAGCTCCGGCAGTGCCCGTGGTGACCAACCTCGATGCGTCTGCTCACGAGGGCGCCGACGAATGGGCCGACCTGTTGCGCGCCCAGCTGACCAGCCCGGTTCGCTGGCGCCAGAGCCTGTATCGCCTCGAAGAGCTGGGCGTCACCTCATTCGTCGAACTCGGGCCCGGAGCCGCCCTGACGGGCATGGCCAAGCGCACGGTGGGCGGAACGACGGTGTCGGTGGCCAAGCCCTCAGACCTAGACAGCCTGATCTCTGACCTCGAGAGCACCGATCCGGCGACGGGCTCGTCGGTCGGCGAGAACCTGTTCGTCACCGAGCGCGTGGTGGTAACACCCAGCGCCGGCCTGTTCACCCCCCGGCAAGGCCTCGACGTGGGCGCCGACATCGCGGTGGGCGAGGTTCTGGGGCACGTGGGCGACGACCCCGTGGTGTCGCCCTTCGAGGGCACGGTCATGGGAGTGATGGCCTATGAAGGCGAACGGGTTACCGCTCGCCAACCGGTGGCCTGGCTCCGAACCAGATGAACCAGATCGGTTCGCTACTACCGAACGGCAACGCAATGACAGGACTGCGAATCACCGGATGGGGGTCGGCTCTACCCGACAGGATCCTCACCAACGACGACCTCGCCAAGGCGGTCGATACCAGCGACGAGTGGATCACCGAACGCACCGGCATCAAGGAACGCCGAATCGGGGGTACCACCGCTGGTCTGGCCGTCGACGCCGGCCGCGCCGCCATGGAGAGGGCGGGGGCCAAGCCAGACGAGATCGATCTGGTCATCTTGGCCACGACCACCCCAGATCGCCAGGTGCCTGCCAGCGCATCTCGTGTGCAGGCCGAGTTGGGGCTCAAGTGTGGCGCCTTCGACCTCAATGCCGCGTGCTCGGGTTTTGTCTACGGAATGGTCGCCGCTCAGGGGTTCATCAAGTCGGGTTTGGGCAAGATCCTGGTGATCGGCTCTGAGACTCTTTCGACGATCGTCGACTGGGAAGACCGCGGCACTTGCATCTTGTTCGCCGACGGCGCCGGCGCCGCGGTTCTCGAGCGCTGCGACGACGAAGGCGATCTGCTCGGCTTCTCGATGAGTTCTGACGGCACGCTCGAGCCCGCTCTGTACGCCGAGCGCGCCGGGACGCTCATCATGGACGGCCGAGCGGTGTTCAAGAACGCCGTCCTGGTAATGGAGGCGGCCGCTCGCGAAGCGCTCGACATGGCGGGCATGACCCCAGACGACGTCGACCACGTGATCCCCCATCAAGCCAACATCCGCATCATCGACGCATCGTGTCGACGTCTCGGCATCCCGTCTGACAAGGCGATCACCGTCCTTCACTACACCGGCAACACCTCGTCTGCGTCGATTCCGCTGGCCCTTGTCGATGCCCTGGAGGGCGGCCGAATCCACAAGGGTGATCGGGTGTTGTTCGTCGGTTTCGGGGCGGGCATGACCTCGGCTGCCGCCGTAGTGCGTTGGAGTGCAGACACATGACCGACACTTCCGAGCCGACCGGGCGGGTGGTCCTGGTGTCGGGCGGTTCGCGTGGCATCGGCCTGGCGATCGCCCAGGCTTTTGCCGACAACGGCGACCGCGTGGCGGTCACCTACCGGTCGGGCCCACCAGATGACGATCGCTTGCTGGCGATCCAGTGCGACCAGACCGACGGCGAGGCTGTCGATGCCGCCTTCGAGGCGATCGCCTCCCAATTGGGGCCGGTCGAGGTGCTGGTGGCCAATGCGGGTATCACAAACGATCAGTTGGTCCTGCGGATGAGCGACGAAGATTTCGCCTCGGTGGTCGACACGAACCTCACCGGCACGTACCGGATGGCCAAGCGGGCCGCCAGGGGCATGCTGCGGGCCCGCAAAGGCGCAATGATCTTCATCTCGTCGGTCGTGGGTCTGTCCGGCCAGGCAGGCCAGGTGAACTACGCCGCTTCGAAGGCCGGGTTGGTAGGTATGGCCCGATCGTTGGCCCGCGAACTGGGCAGCCGCAACGTGACGGTCAACGTGGTGGCGCCGGGTCCTGTTGCCACCGACATGCTCGAGGCATTGACCGACGACCAGCGGGCGGCCATCACCAGCAGTGTGCCCCTGGGGCGGGTGGCCGAGCCCGCCGAGGTGGCGGGCGCAGTCGTGTTCTTGGCATCGCCTGCGGCGTCGTACATCACAGGCGCCGTCATCCCAGTCGATGGTGGATTGGGCATGGGCCACTAGGGACCATGCCAGAGCGACACAGCATGGGCCACTAGGGACCATGCCAGACCAACACAGCCCGTCGCTGTACAACAAACCCGATAGATTCGACCAGCGTCTTTAGACGAAGACATCACACCCACAGGAGACAACCGTGAGCGACAACTTCGATCGATTCAAGAAGTGTGCCGTCGAAGTGCTCGGCGTCGAAGCCGATCAGGTGACGATGGAGGCGAGCTTCGCCGACGATCTCGACGCCGACAGCCTCGATCTCGTCGAGCTGGTCATGGCACTCGAGGAAGAGTTCGACATCAGTGTCGACGAGGAAGAGCTCGACGGCGTCGTGGGCGTCAAAGAGGCCATGGCCCTCGTCGAATCGAAGCTGTGATGTACGGGCGCCGCGTCGCCATCACCGGGCTCGGTGTGGTGTCGTCGGCAGGTATCGGTGTTGATGCCTTCTGGGAGGGCATCTGCGGTCCTGCTACCGATGGCGCCGAGCGCCGCATCGCCGACTTCGATCCGTCGCCCTATTACGACAGCCCCAAGGATGCCCGCAGGGCAGACCGCTCGACCCAGTTCGCAATTGCGGCTGCCACCGAGGCCATCGCCCAGGCGGGCGGAATCCATTCCGACCCGGCACGCAGTGGTGTCATATACGCGACCGGTGTCGGCGGCATGGGGACGTTCGAAGACCAGGTTCATGTTTGTGCCGAGAAGGGCGAGCGTCGCGTAAGCCCATTCTTGGTGCCGATGATGATGCCCAACGCGTCTGGCGCTGCGATCTCCATGAAGTGGGGTCTTCAGGGCCCCAATGAGACCATCACCACGGCGTGTGCCGCTGGCACTCACTCGATCGGGTATGCCGCCCGGCTGATCGCCATGGGCCGCTGTGACACGGTGGTGACCGGGGGCTGCGAAGCGGCCATGACGGTCACTGGTATCGCCGGTTTCCGCAACATGACCGCCTTGTCGAATTCGGGTGTCTCGCGCCCATTCGACAAGGACCGGGACGGCTTCGTCATGACCGAGGGTGCCGGCGTGCTGGTGCTCGAGGAATGGGACTCTGCGGTTGCCAGAGGTGCGACCATCATCGCCGAGTTGCTGGGATCAGGCTCGAATGCCGACGCCCATCACATCACGGCGCCCTCGCCTGGCGGTGTGGGTGCGGTGGCCTGCATGCAGTTGGCTCTGGACGACGCCGGCCTGACGCCGGCTGACATCGTCCATATCAACGCTCATGGCACGTCGACGCCGCTGAACGACATGGCCGAGGCCCAGGCAGTGGCGAAGCTGTTTGGTACGCCCGGCCCAGCGGTTACGTCGATCAAGGGTGTGACCGGCCATGGTCTTGGAGCCGCAGGTGCTATCGAGGCGGTGGCGCTGGCCCTGTCGATCGACAAGGGCCTGATTCCGCCCACGGCCGGGTTCGAGAACCTCGACCCCGAAATGCCGGCCATCGATGTGGTGCACGGCAGCCCGCGGGCGTGGACGCCTGGTCCGAGCCTGTCGAACAGCCTGGGCTTCGGAGGCCACAACGGCTCGATCCTGATGGGCCCGCCCCGCTGACGGCCTGCTCGACGCCGCTTCAGGCGTCGGCGATCAGGAACAACATGTCGGCCTGACAGGCCAACTCATCACCCACTTTGGCGGTGCCCGAGCCCTTTCCGGCTCGGGCACCCATGCGTCCGAGCGTGGCCTCCAGCACCAGCACGTCGCCCGGGACGACCTGGCGACGGAACCGGGCCTTGTCGATGCCTCCGAACAGCGGGATCTTGCCCGCCAGTGCCGGCGATGCCATGGCTGCCAGTCCGGCGGTTTGGGCCAGCGCTTCGACGATCAGCACACCGGGCAACGTCGGGCGACCTGGGAAGTGTCCGGCGAAGAAGTCTTCGTCGCCCGTGAGGTGCCACTCGGCCGTGCAGCTGACGCCCGGTTCGAGAGCCACTATCCGCTGGGGGAACAGGAACGGCTCTCGATGTGGAATGAGATCTCGGGGATCGGGAAAGTCGGTCATCGCCGACCGATGCTAGATCGGCTCACCAGCCGACGCGCGTGTAGGCGACGACGTCCTCGATCTCTTCGGGTGTGAGGGTTTGTTCGAACTTGGGCATCTGGTTGCGCCCACCCGCTACGACCTCGACCTCTTCCTCGAAGCTCAGACGCTCCCAGACTTGGCGAATGTTGGGACCAACCTGGCCCGACCCGTCTGCTTTGTGACACGACTGGCAGTAGCGCTGGTAGATGGCTTGGCCTTGTTCTACCTGCTGTGCTGGATAGCTCTCGTCGGCGGGCGGGACGAAGTCCGAGACCTCCTCAGAGCCGCCGCACGACACGAACAGAAACGCAATACAGAACAGCGCCGCCAAGGCGCGATGGGGGGTCTTCACGACCTACAAGGTACCGAGCCCAAGCCGTGTTGATCAGGGACTGAAGTCCACTGGTGCGGGTGCTCAGGCCAGGAACAGGTACAGCAGAACCGCCACCGCCACGTGGGCCAGTACGAACATGACCACCATCGCTCTGGCGGGGATCAAGCGGTGAAGCCAGAACTCCTCGAAACCCCGTGTCGGGTTGGTCGACTTGGACGCCGAGCTCAGCGGAGGAAGGCTGCGATCTTCGGGTGCCGAGGACAGAACCGGTTCGGGCGCTAGGTCGGTCACGTCGCTGTCTCCGGTCTGAACGGTGCTGTCAGATGGCGCAGGCACTGTCAACGAGCCGCTGCCAGCAACCGTTGTCATGTCGGGCGAATGGGTACCGGCCAGCTCGCCGTCGTCGAGTTTGGGTTCGCGGCGCTCGAAGTCGAGGTCGTCTGGGTCGCCCCGACGACGTCTGACCTCGGGCTCGACCCGCTTGTCGCGTCGGCGCACGCCCGGGGGAAGGGGCCGATCACCGACGCGCTCGCCCATCGGGGCGTGCCTCTGCTCTATGAGTGGCGGCGTGTGATCGGACGTATGGCGACGCTTCGACACGTGGCTCCATCGGCGGGCGGGCCGATGATGTTGAGCAAATCGGTCAGCGCGTCGATCGCTCGCCCCCAACACCGGTGTATAGCGACAACGGCTCGGTCCATCGTCGTGTCAGCCAGTCGGTGTCGCGAGCGTGGGCGTGGAAATGCTCGGGCACCTGGCGCATCACCCTGTCGATGCTGTGACACCCAACACCAAAGCGCAGGTCGGCAGCCTCTACCAGGCGCGACAGCATGTGGTCGATCTCGGCCTCGGGTGGAGCGGTGCCGTGTTGCTTCCAAACGACCATCGGGGTCGAGCAGGCTTCACAGTCGGCGACCCAACAGACCTCGTCCTCGTGATACCAGTGCGTGAAGCGAGCGGCCTCGCACAGCTCACACCCGGGTTCGGTGCTCATGAACCGTCGACGGCCTGCCTGTACTGGGCAACCAGCTCGGCAACGCCCTCGGGCCCGTCGCCGTCGAGCAGGCGCCTGACAATGGATGTGCCGACGACGACACCATCGGCGACCTGAACGACCTCGGCGGCCTGTTCTGGGTTGGAGACCCCCACCCCGACCAGCGTTGGCTTGTCGGTCACCTGTTTGCAGCGGGCGGCGATCTCGACGGCCGAGGCTGCCAACTGGCTGCGTTGACCGGTTACGCCCATGACACCGACGGCGTACACGAAACCGCGCGATGCGGCGCACAGATCGCCGAGGCGATGGTCTGGGGTGGTGGGTGCAGCCAGTAGCACCGGCTCAACCCCGGCTGCCGCAGCCGCCTCACGCCATGGTGCCGACTCGACGTAGGGAAGGTCGGGCAGGATGCATCCACTGATGCCCGACCTGGCCAGGTTGGCTGCAAAACGTTCGTGCCCTGCCCGGTAGGCGAGGTTGTAGTACGTCATGACCGCCAGCGGGATCTCGACATCGAGATTGGCGGCCTCGGCGATGATCGAGCCGGGGGTGGATCCGCGCTGCAGCGACTGCCACGACGCCTCTTGGATGACCGGACCATCCATCACCGGGTCGCTGAACGGAATGCCTATCTCGACGGCGTCGGCGCCTGCCGCGGCGGCGGCTCTGACCGCGTCGACCCATTGCTCCATGCCGCCGGTGATGTAAGGCACCAGGAGTTTGCGGCCGGCGGCCTTGCGGGCGGTCAGGGTGGCTTCGAGCGAGATCGTCATCCGAGAATGTCCATCATCTGGGCGACGTCCTTGTCGCCACGACCCGACAGGTTTATCAGCACCGTCTTGCCGACGAGGCTGGGCTCGCGGGCCACCCACGCGATTGCGTGGGCCGACTCGAGCGCCGGGATGATGCCCTCGGTGCGGCTCAACAGTTGGAACGCCTCGATGACCTCTTCGTCGGTGACCGAGACGTACTGGGCGCGGCCGATGCTGGCCAGATGAGAGTGTTCGGGGCCAACGCCGGGATAGTCGAGGCCAGCCGAGATCGACTCGGCCTCGAGCACCTGGCCGTCCTCGTCCTGCTTCAGGTAGCTCAACATGCCGTGGACCACACCAGGCACCCCACCCTTTACAGCGGCGCCGCCCGCAGGCTCGACTCCGACCAACTCGGCGTCGGTATCGACGAAGCCCGAGAAGATGCCTATGGCGTTCGAGCCTCCGCCGACGCAAGCGGCCACCACGTCTGGCACTCCGCCATCGAGCAACTCGGAGCACTGTTGGCGCGCCTCGGCGCCGATGACGCGGTGAAACTCGCGCACCATCCACGGGTACGGGTGAGGACCCATGACCGAACCAAGGCAGTAGTGGGTGTCTTCCACCGCAGCAACCCAGTGCCGCAGAGCCTCGTTGACCGCGTCTTTCAGAGTTCGAGATCCGCTTTGGACGGCTTCGACCTCGGACCCCAGGAGCTTCATCCGAAAGACGTTGAGCGCCTGACGCTCGACGTCTACCGCACCCATGTAGACCTTGCACTCCATTCCGAGCAGTGCGGCCGCTGTGGCCGTCGCCACGCCGTGCTGGCCGGCCCCGGTCTCTGCCACCAGCTTGGTCTTGCCCATGCGCCGCGCCAGCAGGGCCTGGCCGATGACGTTGTTGATCTTGTGCGAGCCGGTGTGGTTGAGGTCTTCACGCTTGAGCAGCACGCGCACCCCCAGCTTCTTCGACAGCTGATGGCACTCGGTGAGCGGTGAGGGTCTGCCTGCGTAGTCGCGCAACACCTGCTCGAACTCGGCGATGAACTCGGGATCGGCCCACGCCTCGGCGAAGGCCTTGGCAAGTTCTTCGCATGGGGCGATCAGCGACTCGGGAACGAAACGTCCGCCGAACTCGCCGAACCTTCCCTCCGGAGTCGGTGCGGTCATCGTCATGTGGAATCACCTTCCGTCGTGGTGGTGTTGGCCGTAAGGGTGTGGCCTGGGCACAAGAGCCAGGGGTGGGCGATCACTCGTCGAGCCAGTCGTAGATCGGGTCGGCCTGTGTCGTGCCTGCGGGCGGCCGGGCGTCGTCGGCGCGCAAGGCCTCGAGCTGAGCAAACGCCGATCGTGCTGAGAGAACGAACTGCCTCAGTTTCATGGGGTCCTTGCGCCCGGGCTCGGCTTCTACCCCACTCTTGGCATCGATGCCCCAGGGCTGCACCTGCGCGATGGCGTCTGCGACGTTGTCGGGGCCGAGGCCGCCGGCCAATATCAGGCGTGTTCGCGCCGAGCCCGAGTCGAGTAGGCGCCAGTCGAAGACCTCACCCGAACCTGGGGTGATGTTGTCGACCAGAACGGCCGCAGCCCCGAACTGAGCAGCTCGGTCGATGTCTGGGTCGCCGGCGCTGAAGGCCTTGATGACCGACGGGATCCGCTGGGCGATCCACGCCGATTCCTCGGAGCTCTCGTGGCCGTGTAGCTGCGCAGCGCCCAGACCCGCGTCGAGCACCGCTTCGACGACACGCTCGGGGGCCTCGTTGCGGAACACCCCAACCGTCAACACGTGAGGGGGCAGGCGCTTGGCAATGTCTCGAGCCCGGGTGACCGTTACCTGGCTGGTGGACGGAGCGAATATGAAGCCGACCGCATCGGCACCCATGGCCACCGCCAGCAGGGCATCGTCTTCGGAGGTGATGCCACAGATCTTGACGAAGCCGGGCTGACGATCGGTCGGGAACACGTCGGTGAGCGTACCCGCGCCCGCGGGCGCAACGGCTACGTTTGTGCCGTGCTGATAGCGGTCGAAGGCATCGATGGGGCCGGCAAGCAGACGCTGGCCGACGCTCTAGAGGAGATACTGGTCGACCGGGGGCGCAACGTCGCACGCATGTCGTTTCCGAGATACGGCTGCACGCCCTTCGGCACGACCATCGCCGCGGCGTTGGAAGGCCACGACCAGACCCTGCTCGATTCGGTCGAAGCTCTGGCATTCGCGTTTGCGGCCGACCGGTGGCACTACTGGAGTGTCGATCGCGTGCGCCTGGGCCATACCGCGTCGACCGTCACGATCGCCGACCGCTGGTGCGCCTCCAACGCCGCCTACGGGAGCGCCCGCCTGGGCACGTCAGGTGCCGATGGCTTCGCCGACTGGATAGCCGAACTCGAGTTCGAACGATTCGGATTGCCGCGTCCCGCACTGACCGTTCTGCTGGCTACAGGCACGGGCATGGCAGGCGAGCAGCGCCGCAATCGCGATG
>JAGQSP010000277.1:0-3780 GCA_020439485.1 Acidimicrobiales bacterium
GTGAGCATTCCAGCGCCATCACCGGTGTTCACCTCGGCGCCTGTAGCGCCGCGGTGGTCCAGGTTGTAAAGGCACTGCAGGCCCTTCAGGACCATGTCGTGGCTCTGGCGACCATGCATGTCAACGACGAACGCCACACCGCAGGCATCGTGCTCGAACGCGGGGTCGTACAAACCCTGACGCCCTGGCAAGCCGGCGCGGGAAGAGTGACGTGCAGGGGTATGAGGTGCAGGCGTGTTCATGGACGACGTCCTCGCGGAACTCGGGGGGCGAATGAAGATCGGGTGCCGGGGGGACGTCGTTGGCCCTCCGTCGGAGCGCGCCATGATAGGCCAACTCGGGCCGATGGCGAAACCCCTAGTCCGCCGACCGGCCGCGCCGTTGGATCGATTTCAGGTGCGAATGACCCTTATCGCCTTGCCCTGGGAACGCTCGATCGACCCGACCTCGGCGACCACCACCGTGGCGCTGACCCCGATGTTGCCCTTGACCTTGTGAACCAGCTCGTGTTGCAGGCCTTCGGATGCTACACCGGGTTGGGGCTCGACCCTGATCGTGAGGGTTTGAAGATTGCCAGACCGTCCGACCTCGAGGACGAAGTGCGGGCTGAGGCCGTCGATCTTCATGATCTCGGCCTCGACCTGGGACGGGAACACGTTGACCCCGCGGATGATCAACATGTCGTCGGTGCGGCCGCTGACCCGCTCGATGCGCCGCATGGTGCGAGCGGTTCCGGGCAACAGCCGGGTTATGTCCCTGGTGCGATAGCGGATGACCGGGAAGGCCTGTTTGGTGAGTGACGTGAACACCAACTCGCCGTAGGTTCCGTCGGGCAGAACCTCGCCGGTGTCGGGGTCGATGATCTCGGGCAGGAAGTGGTCTTCCCAGACTGTCGGACCGTCCTTGGTCTCGACGCACTCGGACGCAACGCCTGGGCCCATCACCTCGGAAAGGCCGTATATGTCGACGGCGTCGATGCCGAGCCTGCGCTCGATTTCGGCCCGGAGTTCGTCTGTCCACGGTTCGGCACCGAACAGGCCCACCTCGAGCGAGCACCCAGCTGGGTCCATGCCCTGGTTTTCCATCTCGTCGATCAGGTTCAGACAATACGAAGGGGTCACCAGGATCACCCGGGGCTGGAAGTCGCGGATCAGGTTGACCTGCTTTTCGGTCTGGCCACCCGACATCGGCACCACAGTGCAGCCCAGAGCCTCAGCTCCGTAGTGGGCCCCCAGACCACCGGTGAAAAGCCCGTATCCGTATGCGACATGGGCGATGTCGCCGGGACGAGCCCCGCCGGCGAACATCGAGCGAGCCATCAGATGAGACCACGTGGAGATGTCGTCTGCGGTGTACCCGACGACGGTCGGCTTGCCGGTGGTGCCCGACGAAGCGTGGATGCGCACCACCTGTTCACGGGGCACGGCGAACATCCCAAACGGATAGTTGGCGCGCAGGTCGTCTTTCATCAGGAACGGGAATCGCTGTAGGTCGCTGAGTTCGGCTATGTCACCCGGTGATGCACCGGCATCGTCGAACGCCTTGCGATAGTGCGGGACGTTCTCATAAGCATGGGCAACCGACCACTTGAGCCGCTCGAGCTGCAGAGCCCGAAGCTCGTCGATCGACGCTGTCTCGATTGGGTCGTATCCGGCGGCCATGCCCAAAACCTACGCCCTGGCGACAGCCGCAACCGAACGCCCAGGGTCAGCGCTGCGGTGGCCGGCCGGTCTGGATGAAGGCGATCGCCTCGGCCGCGTTGCGAGCTATGAAACGTTCGCGGCGTGGCGCAGCGGCCAAGCGCACCATCGCCAGCAGGGGAAGCTTCGACCCCACGGTGTGGGCTTCTTCCCAGGCCGCCACGGCCCCCTTGACCAGATGGGCGCTGACGATGAACGATCCGGCCATGTCGCCCAAGGCCACACCGGCCAGGGCATCGCGCAGTTCGTCGATCGACATCTCGCTGGCAGCGCCCAGTGCCGACGATTCGTCGGAGTTGGCAATGGCGGCGACGAGGTCACTCGCAGAGCATGGCTCCACCGGCTGGGCGATACCGGTGCGGCGCTCGAGGCGACCAGTGTCGAAGGCCAGGAAGACGCTGAACAATGCAAGACGGGCGGCGTCTGGGCCGGGGGCGTTGCGCCACGCCCATCGGGCAGCTCTCGCGTAGGTCAAGCCATGAGAGATGTCCAGCCAGCCGAACGGGCTGTCGTGATCGAACTCCACCGAGGCGTCATAGCGCAGAAGGCGCCGGCTCACCGCAAGCACCACTGCGTCGAGTACTCCCTCGACGCCAAGCCCGGCCAGCGCCGCGTCGACCGCCTCGCCGATGGGTGCCTGTTCGGCATCGATCAAGAAATCTGCCAGTTCAAGTGCACCAGCACCCCGGTCGGGGCCGACAGCCGAACCCGCCAGCAGCTCGAGGTCGACCTCGGCGATCGCACCCATCGCCTTGGACATGTACGGCAGGGTGTCCTCCCTGGTCATATAGACGATGGTCGCCGCCAGCTGCGTGAGCAGAGGCTCGGCCTGATCCCAGCCGCAGCGATCGATCAGCTCGAAGGCCTTCTGGACGTAGATGGCACCGTGGCCATAACTCAGGTGGTGACGGCCCACCGACTCGACGAATCTCGTTCGGAGCATGTCGTGGCTTGCGTCGGCCAGCATGGCTCGCACCGCCGCCATAGCACCCGCAGCGTCCTCGCCTTCGACGGCGCTGTGAAAGTCGACGCTGTGGTCGGGGGCCGGAAGCTCGGTGCCAGGACGGCCGCGCGTCTGCTCGGCCAACCCTGCCAGCGCATGCGCGACCGGCAAGGTCTTGTCGAGCCCTTGGTACAGATCGGACAGGACAAGGCAGTCTGTCGCGTTGGCCATCTCGTGACCCATTCCCCACTCGTTGTGTCCGATCCGCCAGGCGACAGCGCGGGACACGATCTCGTCGGCAGTGGCCCCCGCTGTCAGCAGGCGGGCCACGTCGCGGGCGATCTGGCCGCGATAGTCGTTCTCGACGGCTCGTTCGAGGCTGGGCCAGAGTTGTTCGCGTTTGGCTTCGTCGGTGGGTTCGCTGACCGACACCCAGACCTCGCCGTCCTCGATCGACACCGGGTGGCTCTGAACGTCTTCCTCACCCACGAGGCAGCGGCCATCACCGACCCGAAACTTCCAGTTGTGCCACTGGCAGGTGACGACCTCGCCGTCGAGCGAGCCCGTCGCCAACCCATACCCCTGGTGGGGGCAAGCGTTGTCGAATGCCGAGATGCCGGCCTCGGTGCACGCCAGGACGATTCGCCGATCCCCGACCTTGGCGAGCTTCATCTCGCCGACGGCCAGCTCGGAGAGGTCCGCGACCTTTGCCGAGGTCGTGTTGGATACAGCGCCAGCATTTAACAAAGACATGACTTGAGTATTTAGCCGCTTCTGCAATAAGTCAAGCCCCACCTTGCTAAAAGCAAGGGGCGAACCTGTACGGTTTTGGCATGGCCGAGCCGATCAGCCAGCAGAACACGTCGATCACCGATGCCAAACGTCTGCTGATCGACGTGTTGAAACGCTCTGGCTCGTCGAAGGTCACCGACCTGGCCGACCGACTGGGCATCACTCCCAACGCCGTTCGCCAGCACCTCGAAGATCTAGAGACGAACGGTCTGGTCGAGCGATCCGAACCGACCAACGAAGGAGGCCGCGGGCGCCCCTCGGCCAGCTGGTCATTGACCGACCTGGCGGCAGAACTGTTCCCCGACCGCCACCGCGACCTCACCATCGACCTGATCGAGTCGATCC
>JAGQSP010000277.1:3870-4224 GCA_020439485.1 Acidimicrobiales bacterium
CCCCGACAGCACGCTCGAGGATCGAGTCGGGGCTTTGGCACGGGCCCGAACCAACGAGGGCTACATGGCAGAGGTCGTGGCAGGAACACCCGGCACGGTGACCCTGGTCGAGCACCACTGCCCCATCAGCGGAGCTGCCGAAGCCTGCGGCGGGTTGTGCACCGAAGAGCTGCAGGTGTTTCGCTCGGTACTGGGGCCCGATGTCAGTGTGGAACGAACGTCGCACCTGCTTGCCGGTGACAGACGCTGCGCATACCGGATCTCGCTGACGCGCCAGGACGACGCCCCCTAGACGTTTCGGGGTTACCCAGGGCTGCTTCAGGGATCGTCCCCGAGGCGACACCCACTCAACCC
>JAGQSP010000278.1 GCA_020439485.1 Acidimicrobiales bacterium
GCCGGCAGCCTCGACGACCTGCGCTTTGGCACCAGGCTCACCCGGGTCACGGGTGCGGGCTTGCGCGAGTCTCACCCACACGACATCGCCGTGACCCGCGACGAATTGGCCTGAAGTCACGACGGCTTGGGGCCGTGCCCGGGGTGGCGTGTACGGTGAAACCCCGTGGCGCTGGGGGCAGACGGGGACGGCAAACGACCGATCGTCGCCGTGTCGCGCACCGGCCCGGTGCAGCTGATGGGCCGCCCGGTTCGTCTCAGCGAGAACCAGCTGTTCGCCGTGTTGGCCGTGGTGGTGGGCCTCGGTGGTGGGCTGTCGGCGGTGGTGTTCCACGAGATGATCGACTTCTTGAGCCACGACGTGTTCGGTCGCATCGACGAGGCGCTCGGTGGTTGGGGCCGGTTCGCTGTGGTGCCAGGGCTGTTGGTCGGCGCCTTGCTGGTGGGGCCGATGGTGACGCGGTGGGCCAGCGAAGCCAAGGGTCACGGTGTGCCCGAGGTCATCGAGGCCGTGGCCGTGCGCGGCGGGCGGATACGGGCCCGGGTGCCCGTGGTGAAGGCCATAGCGTCGGCCATAACCATCAGCTCAGGTGGTTCGGCCGGGCGTGAGGGGCCGATAGTCCAGATCGGCTCAGCGATCGGTTCCATCATCACCCGGCCGTTCAAGATGTCGGACCGTCGCAGGCGCACGTTCGTTGCCGCCGGAGCAGCGGCCGGCATCGCAGCCATCTTCAACGCCCCACTGGCCGGCGTGTTCTTTGCACTAGAGGTCATACTGCGCAGCTTCACCGCACGCGGGTTCTCCACCGTTGTGATCTCGGCGGTAACGGCCAATGCCGTGTGGCGGGTGCTGGTCAGCGACGACCCGGTTCTGACCTCTGAGGTGTACGCGCTCGAAGAACCGGTCGAGTTGGTGTTCTACGGCCTGCTGGGAATCTCGGCGGCGATAGTCGCCTTGCTGTTCGTCAAGGTGCTCTACATCATCGAGGACTGGTTCGAGGAGTCTCCGATACGGCCCGAGCTGCGTCCGGTCGTGGGTGCCTTGGCGGTTGGAGCCGTCGGTATCGCTTCGTTCGACCTGTTGGGCGCAGGCCTGGCCGGCATAGACAAGGCGTTGGCGGGCCAGTTCGCCACCAGCACCCTGCTGTTGTTGGTGTTGGGCAAGATCTTGGCGACGTCGTTCACGTTGGGTTCGGGTGGTTCGGGTGGCGTGTTCTCGCCCAGCCTGTTCACCGGCGCCCTGTTGGGGGCCCTGTTCGGCGACGTGATCACCGAGCTGTTCCCTGGGTCCTCGGCCCCCGCCGGAGCCTATGCAGTTGTGGGAATGGCGGCCGTGTTCGCCGCCGCGGCGCAGGCACCCATGTCGTCGATATTCATCGTGTTCGAGATGACCTCGGACTTTGGCCTGATCATGCCGCTGATGCTGGCCTGTGCTGCCGCGACCGTGGTGTACACGGCCGTCAACCCCAACTCGATCTACATGGAGAAGATCCGCCGAAGGCACGTGACCATCGACGCTCCTCCAGACCCGAGCGACCTGGCATCGATACCGCTGTCGCATGCCGCCGAGGCCAAGTATCTGTCGATGTTTCGTACCCGCACCACCAACGACGCCGTGCGCCTGATGAAGGAAAGCCGCGAGGAGTTCGCGCTCATCGTGGCGCCCGACCGCTCGTACAAAGGGGTGGTTTGGCTGGATGACCTCGAGGAACTCGACCCCGATCAGCCCAAGCAACTGATCGAGGTCGCCGACGACGAGCATCCGGTCGGCTACCCAGACAAGTCGCTGGCCGACGGCATGGCCTTGTTCGAGAGCGGCGTCACCATGGTGCCCATCGTCGACTGGAACCAGCGCCTGTTGGGCGTGGCGACCGCCCAGTCGGTGATCCGCGCCTACGAGGCGGCCAAGGGCGGCAGGCTCGCCGGCGAACAAGACTGAACGCTCGGCCGTTACCCGGCAACAACCGCTAGCCCGGGCGATACCTGCAATCATGGGCGACATGAGCCGATACGAAGTCGCCATTGCGGGTGCCGGCATCACCGGGTTGGTCACCGCCCTCGAACTCCACGAGCGCGGCCACCGGGTGCGGGTGTTCGAGGAGGTCAAAGACATCAAGCCCTTGGGCGTGGGGCTGAACATCTTGCCTCACAGCGCTGTTCACCTCGATCGGCTGGGTGTGCTGGACCGCATGCTGGCCAGGGGCGTCGCGACGTCGAACCTCGACTACATCAACATCCAGGGTCAGACCCTCTGGTCCGAGCCGCGGGGCCTGTCGGCCGGCTATCCGGTTCCGCAGGTCTCCATGTACCGCGGCGTGCTGCAGTTCGAGCTGTTGGCCGCGGTCAAGGAGCGACTGGGCGATGATGCTGTCGTGTCGGGTATGCGGGCGGTGGCTGGCCGCGACGAGCCCGACAGCAATCAGGCCGTGCTGACGGTCGAGCACCGCGACTCTGGCGAGCGTGTCGATGTGGTCGCCGACCTCGTCATCGGGTGCGACGGCATCCACAGCCGTGTGCGGCGCGAGTTCGCAGGCGACGAGGGCCCGCCGCTGTGGAACGGCCAGATGTTGTGGCGATCGGTCACGCGCATGAAGCCATACCGCGATGGCCGAACGATGTTCATGGCAGGCACCAACGAGGTCAAGTTGGTCGCGTACCCGCTGACCGAGGTGGGCGATGACGGCATGTGCGACATCAACTGGATCGCCGAGCTTCGGATGGACCCCAACGACATGCCCGACCGCGAAGACTGGAACCGGCTGGGGCAACGATCGGAGTTCCAGTCACACTTCGCCGACTGGAACTGGGACTGGCTCGACATCGCGGCGCTGATCGGTGACGGTTCCGGACCTCCGCCCGACGGCGACGGATCGGGTCCGGTATACGTGTTCCCCATGGTCGACCGCGACCCGCTCGACACGTGGATAGACGGACGTCTCACCCTGCTTGGTGACGCAGCGCACCCGATGTACCCGGTGGGTTCCAACGGGGCCTCGCAGGGCATCATCGATGCCGCGGTGCTGGCCCAGGCGCTCGACGACCACCCCACGGTCGCCGAGGCCCTGGTTGCCTACGATGCCGAACGCCGCCCGGCCACAGCGGCGGTGGTGCGAGCCAATCGCAGCTTCGGACCCGAACGCGTTCTCGACATCGCCTATGAGCGTGCGCCAAACGGCTTCGAGCGCATCGAAGACGTGTTCGCCGAGGGTGAGCGCGAAGAAATCGTCGGCTCGTACCGGCGCACGGCCGGATTTGCGGTCGATCAGGTGAAAGGCTCCGATGACTGAGAACCCACTGCCCGTCGATCTTCGCAGCGACACGGTCACCAAGCCGTCGGCGGCCATGCGCAAGGCCATGGCCGAAGCCGAGGTCGGCGACGACGTCTATGGCGAGGACCCCACGGTCAACCGGCTCGAGCGACACCTCGCCGAGATGCTCGGCGCCGAGGCCGCTGTCTTTTGTTCATCGGGTACCCAGTCGAACCTGATCGGCGTGTTGTCGCACTGTCAGCGTGGCGACGAATACGTCATCGGCGACAGCTACCACGTCCTGCGACACGAAGCGATGGGCACCGCTGTGTTCGGCAGCGCCGCACCTTTCGCCATACCGGTGCAGCCCGATGGTGCGGTAGAGGCGGCCGACGTTGTGGCCGCCATCAAGGCCGACGACCAGCACTTCCCCCGCACCCGGCTGCTGTGTCTGGAGAACACCACCGACGGACGAGCGGTTTCGCTTGACCGTATGAAGGCACCCGCCGAGGCCGCCAGGCAAGCCGGGCTGGGCGTTCACCTCGACGGCGCACGAATCTTCAACGCCGCCACCGCACTGGGCTGCGACCCCCGCGACATCGCTGCCGTGGCCGACACCGTCTCGGTATGCCTGTCGAAGGGGCTGGGCGCACCGGTTGGGTCTGTTCTGGTTGGGCCCGCAGACAACGTGGCCCGGGCCAGAAGACTTCGCAAGCTCGCCGGTGGGGCCATGCGCCAGGCCGGAATATTGGCTGCTGCGGGCCTCCATGCGCTCGAGCACCACGTCGCCGGACTGGCCGACGATCACGCCCGAGCCGCCCAGGTGGCCCGCGCCCTGATCGAGCACCCGGCTTTCGATGTGAGGGAGGGAACAAGTCACACCAACATGGTCTGGCTCACCTGCGACCCCTCCTCCGGTGCTGCTTTTGCCAAGCACATGGCGGGCCAGGGCATCAATGTCGGCCGTGGTGGTGCGTCGATGCGCCTGGTGCTGCACCGCGACGTCGACGATGCCGCCCTCGCGGCCATCTTGTCGGCCATCGGTTCGTTCCCGAATCCCGCCTGACCGTGCTGGTCGGCCACACCGGGTGAAGGGTGAAGGGTGGTTTGCGGTCGTAGGCTCGTCGCCATGAAACCGAAGCTGGCAGGGCTCATAGCGCTGGTCGCCGTTCTGGCTGTGCTGGTGGCGGCCTGCTCGGGCGGCAATGACTCGCCGACGGGCGATGGTGCGAGCGACGAGGGCGAGGCCCTGGATGCCTCGGCCGAGGTGTTGATGCCCGCGGCCGCCGAGGCCATAGGTGCTGTCAGCAGCGTTCATTTCCAGCTGGAGCGCACTGGCGCGCCGGTTCACATCGACCCTGCCGACCTGATCGCTATCGAGGCGGTCGAGGGCAGATGGGTGGCACCCGACAGCGCCGACGCGTTGTTGGAGGTGAAGATCAACGACTCGATCAACACCAAGCTGGGCGCCGTATCGGTCGACGGCCTGGTCTACCTGTCCAATCCGATCACCGGCGACTTCGAGCCCTTGCCCGACGGATACGACGTCGATCCCACCGAGTTCTTCGACCCGGTCGACGGCTGGCGTCCGTTGCTGCTGGAGATGTCCGACGTCGAGCTGATCGGCGAGGACGACCGTGCCGGTGGTACTTACCACCTTCGCGGTACCGCGCCCGCGTCCAGGGTCGAGAACGTCACCGCAGGCCTGGTCGACGACCAGGATCTCGAACTCGACCTCTGGATCGAAACAGATACGGCCTTGGTGCGAAGCGTCGAGTTCACCAACGACCACGACCTGGGCACCAGCTCGTGGCGCCTCGACCTCGACCGCTACGGCGAAGAGATGACGATCGAGATACCCGAGAATGTCTCGGGCTGAGGCACAGCCAGCCTCAACCGCCAGCGCTCGGCCTGCGGCCGGTTCGCGCTGGGTGATGTTCGCGGTTGGCTGGGCGGTGTT
>JAGQSP010000279.1 GCA_020439485.1 Acidimicrobiales bacterium
ACAGCATCGAACGTGCGATCGATGCTGGTATTTGGGTTCCGTCGATCGTGTAAGCCAGCCCGTCGGGCCTTGCGAGTTGGTTGATGTCGACGATCATGTTCACACAACCAGCGGTCTTCTCCTTGGCACCCGCGGTGGGGTCGGCTTGGTCGGCTGCCGGGAGGAGTCCGTCTGTGAGCATGCTTGCGATCACGTCAGCACCACGCTGCTGATGGCTGCGACGCTTTCGCGGGTCTGTGATTGTTCGCATGTCGTGGTGGAACGCGGCGCGTTCGCGTCGGTCGTATTCGGCTTTCAACGCGGCACCGGTGACTGGGTCGAGGGTGGCTTTGAACCAGATCATGTCTTCATCGTCGATCCCACAAGACCCACGCCTGCGTCGACGCTGACGGGCCAGCCGCTCTTCAGGGTCCTCGCGGGTTTGTTCGCGTTCGGCCTNNCGGCCTCACGAACCGCCGCCCTCGTCTCATCCGCCGACTGGCCCATCGCTTCTGCCAAGAGTCGGGCTTTGATTTCGTCGGGTAGGTCGGTGTTGGTCAGGTAGTCGGCCTGTTCGGAGTTGATGTCTCCTGCTTCCAACGCCTCCGCAACATCGGGATTCGTCGCTAGACGCTGTGACCTGGCTTCGGCTTCGCGTTGGGCCTTACGCGACGGCGCCGGCGGCCCAGGAATCGGCTTGGGCTTATCGTTCTGCTCCGACTCTGGCTTAGCTTCGGGATCGGGCTCCTTACCTCGCCGGTTCGCGGCCCTCTGACGCGCCTTGGTCAACGCGCTAAGCAAACGAGCTTCGTGGCCGTCCAAACGAGCTCGCACACGACGAACACCGCCGAGCTCAGCTTCTAGCCCGGCGACATCCATCACCTCGAGTTCGTCGGCGCCGCTCAGCACCACCCGCACCTCTGTCACGCCACAAACCCTAAACAGGGGGTGGGACACCCGGCTGCCCGCACGAATAGGGTTTGTGCATCATGTTCCGAGATCCCGCTTCCGTTCCCGAGATGTCCGAGGTGGCTGCGTTCATCGATTCCTGGTTGAGCGAGCAGCTCGCCGAGAACGACGCAGTCGTAGCCGTCGGAGTAGACCCAGACGAGCGCTATCGGTGGTTCGTCAGGATGGCCGGCGACGAGCGAGATATCACCGCCGTGTGGCTGACACTGCGCCAGCGAACACTGTCGTTCGAGTCGTACTTCGCACCAGCACCCGAAGAAAACCAGCTCCTGGCCTACGAGACCCTGCTTCGATGGAACAACAAGCTGTCGGGCGCCCGGTTCTCGATAGGTGCCGAGGACGCCGTATTCATCGAGGGCGAGATCGGCTATCACACCGTCGACGGGTTCGAGCTCGATCGGATTCTCGGAACCATCTACGAGGCCGTGGAACGCTGGTTCAAGCCGCTTCTTCGAATTGGCTTTGCATCACGATTCAAGGACTGAGGATCTCAAGATCAATCCGACCCCTTCATGGCTTCTTGACAACTTTCGATCTGTTTCATACAATGTCGTCAGACGGATCGGGCGCTGGTCGATCGGGGAAGTAGGGCGGGCGCCCGATCCGTCCTTTGGCGGTACTGTCGGCGACATGAACGGCTCGACAGACCCGGTTGAACTCCAGATAGTCGGCGGCGGCAAGATGGGCGAGGCCCTGCTGGGCGGCTTGCTCAGCGCTGGCACAGACCCAGGTTCTGTCGTGGTCGTCGAGCCCGTGGCGGCACGGAGGGCCGAGCTGGAAGACACCCACGGGGTGTCGACGTCTGACACCGTCGGGGCCTGCTCGGGGGCCATAGTCGCTGTGAAGCCCCACTATGTCGAGCTGGTGTGCCGTCAGCTGGCGAGCGCTGGTGTTTCACGAGTGTTGTCGATTGCAGCCGGGGTCACGTTGGCCACTCTCGAGTCGGCTTTGGGCGATGGAGTAGCCGCGGTCCGAGCCATGCCCAACACGCCTGCGCTGGTCGGAATGGGCGCGTCTGCGCTTGCGCCCGGCAAGGCCGCCACCGACGCCGACGTCGAGTGGGCGTTGGGCATTCTGGGCGCCGTTGGGGCAGCCGTTCGAGTCGACGAGGGCCTGCTCGACGCAGTCACGGGCCTGTCGGGCAGTGGGCCCGCCTACCTGTTCATGGTGGCCGAAGCGATGGTCGAGGCCGGTGTGCTGAACGGCTTGCCCCGCGACCTCGCTTCGACCCTGGCGTTCAACACCATCGCAGGCGCCGGCAAGATGCTGCTGACCGAGGGAGCCGACCCGGCCGCCCTGCGAGGCAACGTGACCAGCCCCGGGGGCACCACGGCCGCAGGCCTGGCAGCACTGGAGGCCAAGGCCGTCAGATCGGCGTTCCTGGATGCGGTATCCGCTGCCGCGGCGAGATCGCGCCAGCTCGGGGGCCGATAACGTCAGCGGCGATGTCCCGCCACTACGAAACCGTCACCCTGCTCACCGACCGAGGACGCGTCGACGAGAGCATCGGCGTTGCACACAGCATCGTTCGCGACATTGCCCCGTCGGTCGCCGTCGTCGACCTGGCCCACGAGGTGCCTGCCCACGACGTGCGGTCGGGCAGTCTGATGCTTGCGCGCAGTGCGCCATACATCGTGCCTGGCGTGGTGGTCGCGTCGGTCGACCCGGACGGCTCGGCGGCTCGCAGATCTATCGCCGTCGAGGTTGGCGACGGTGTTGCCGTGTTGATGGGTCCCGACAATGGGCTTCTCGCAGCCGCCGTTGCCGTGGTGGGCGGAGCGGGCAGGTGTCACGAGATCAGCTCTGAGATGCATCGGCTGCCGAGCCCGGGCCAGACCTGCCCGCTGCGCGACGTGTTGGTGCCTGCGGCCGCCCATGTCTGCAACGGCGTAGACATCTCCGAGTTGGGTCCCGCTGTCGACCCGAGCTCGTTGCTGCCGTCGCTGGTACCCATGCCCAGACTCGAGAACGAACAGGTCATCGCCGAGGTCATGTGGGTCGACCACTACGGCAAGATCCAGCTGAACATCGATTCCGAGACCGTGTCGCACATCGGCCCTACGGTGGTTGCGTCCTTTGGCGACCAACATCGCACGGTTCAGGTCTATGCGTCGGTGGCAGACATACCCGATGGTCGCATCGGGTTGGCACCCGACGTGCACGGAATGTTGTGTCTGGCTGTGCAGCAACAATCTGCGGCTGCCGAGCTGAAGCTGGACATAGGCGCCGAGGTGATTCTGGCGCCGGCGGGCGACTAGGGCTCGCCGACCGTGACCGTGGTGACGACGCGACCAGCGTTGGCGAACTCGAGGGTCAGCTCTATTTGATCTCCGTCGACGATCGGCTCGGTCATGCCCATACACATGACGTGCAGGCCCGTCGGCTCGAACACCATCTCCTGGCCGGCGTCGACGGTGAGGTCCTGGGCAGTGGCAGGCCCCATCTGCATCAGATCGTCGACGACCTCGCTGCGGTGCAGTTCTGCCATCGCGCACCGAGGCGACGTGGCGCTCAACAATTCGTCGGGCGCGTCGGCTCCGTTGTCGACAGTCAGATAGAACGCTGCGACCTCGGCCCCAGGCGGGGTGGCCCTGGTCCATGCCTCGGCAACGGTGAGATCGCCCGAGTCGCCAGAGCTGCAAGCGCCGACCATCGCGCCTGACAAGGCGCAGGCAGTCGCCAGGGCGAATCGGCGCTTCACAACAGCTCCTTCAGATCGTCGCGTAGATCGTCGCGCTCGACGGTAGGCGGCCACACGACAGCGAGGTTTCCGTTGCGATCGATCCCGAACAACGAAGCTGTGTGGTTGACCGCATAGCTGCCGTCGGCGGCGGGCTCGTCCAACTGGTAGAAGACGCCATA
>JAGQSP010000280.1 GCA_020439485.1 Acidimicrobiales bacterium
TGAACCAGATCATGTCTTCACCGTCGATGCCACACGACCCACGCCTGCGCCTGCGTTGACGCGCCAGCCGCTCTTCGGGATCCTCGCGGGTCTGCTCGCGTTCGGCCTCACGAACTGCCGCCCTGGTCTCGTCCGCCGACTGGGTCATCGCGTCGGCCAACAGGCGGGCTTTGATGTCGTCGGGCAGATCGGTGTTGGTCAGGTAGTCGGCTTGTTCGGAGTTGATCTCCCCGGCTTCCAACGTCTCCGCGACATCGGGATTTGCTGTCAGACGCCGTGACCTGGCTTCGGCCTCGCGTTGGGCCTTACGTGACGGTGCAGGCGGCCCAGGATCTGGCTTGGTTCCACCCTCCGACTGCTTGCCCTTGCGGTTGGCAGCACGTTGACGGGCCTTGGTCAGGGCGTTCAGCAAACGAGCCTCGTGGCCATCTAGGCGGGCGCGCACACGACGAACACCACCAAGCTCGGCCTCGAGCCCGGCCACATCCATCACCTCTAGTTCGTCGGCGCCGCTCAGCACCACCCGCACCTCTGTCACGCCACAAACCCTAAACAGGGGGTGGGACACCCAACCCAAGTCCACTGAGCGGCGTCAACCGAAACCCCAGTTGTCGCTAAGAGCCGGACGCGAAGACACCCTCGGCACGGTGCGACGAGTTGCGCCCGAACGCGGGTACCGTCTGGACCACGACGGAAGGGGGTGAATGACATGGGAGATGAGAACGCAGCGCGCCTCACGCAATACAGCCACGGCGCTGGTTGAGGCTGCAAACTCGCTCCAGGCGAGTTGGCGCAGGTCGTGCGCCATCTGAACGAACTGGTTCCTGACGAACTCCTCGTCGGAACCGCAACCGGTGACGACGCCGCCGTGTGGCGCCTAGACGCCGATCGAGCCCTTGTCGCCACCGCCGACTTCATCACACCGGTGGTCGACGATCCGCGCATCTGGGGCCGCGTGGCCGCCGCCAACGCGGTGTCCGATGTGTACGCAATGGGCGGACGCCCCCTGTTTGCCCTGAATCTGGTGGGGTGGACCACTGCCCTGCCCATCGAGATGTTGGCCGAGGTGCTGGCCGGGGGCCTCGATATCGCCCAACAGGCAGGTTTCGTGATCGCCGGCGGCCACACCATCGACGACCCCGAACCCAAGTACGGCATGTCGGTGACGGGCGAGGTGCACCCAGACCGAATCCTCACCAACGCAGGACTGCGAGCCGGACAGGTTCTGGTTCTCACCAAGCCGTTGGGCGTGGGTGTGATCACCACTGCCATCAAGGCCGACAAGGCAACCGCCGAGGTGGCAGATGCGGCAGTGCAGTCGATGACCCGCTTGAACGACGTTGCGTCGCGAGTGGCCATCTCTGCGGGTGCCACGGGATGTACCGACGTGACCGGTTTCGGTTTGCTTGGCCACCTGGGCCGTATGGCTGTCGAGTCTGGTGTCCGGGCCGTGGTCGATTTCGCCTCGCTGCCGATGCTGCCAGGGGCGGTCGAACTCGCCGAGGCCGGCATGGTTCCGGGAGGCAGTAGGCGCAACCTGCTTCACGGCGCGGCACTGCTGGATGCCGGCGAAGCAACCGAACTGCAGAAACTCCTGGTCGCCGACGCCCAAACCTCGGGCGGCTTGGTCTTTGGCGTAGATGCCGACCAGGCCCAAAGTGTGGTCGACGAGCTGGTCTCGACGGGACACGGCGCTGCAGTCATTGGCGAGGTCGAGGCCGGTGACCCCGCGTTCGTGTTGCGCTGGTGAGGTGAGCCTGCGGGCCGCCGGTTAACGTTCGCCGGATGGATCTCGAGCAAGCCATACGAACGCGCCACTCCGTCCGGGCTTACCTAGACAGCGAGGTACCCGAAGACGAGATCGCCGACATCGTCAGGGTCGCCGCCCTGGCACCTTCCAGCAGCAACGTGCAGCCATGGCATGTGGCCGTCGTGTCGGGCGCGGCGCGGCGCAAGCTGGAAGACGAGCTGGTGGCCGAGGTCACCTCGGGCACAAAGCCATACCCCCACTTTCGCCCCGGTGCCGTGGGTGTCGAGGGTGCATACATGGAGCGCAAACGCGAGTGCGGCTTCCTCTACTACGACGCGCTGGGTATCGAGCGAGGCGACCGCCCCGAGCGCGAGCGGGTTGCCCTGCTGAACTGGCGTTTCTTCGGAGCGCCCCACGCGATGTTCGTCTCGATGCCAGCAGCGATGGGTGAGGTGAGCGGCCTGGATGTAGGCCTGTTCCTGCAGACCCTGATGCTGACCATCCACGCGCGGGGCCTTGGCTGCATTCCACAAGGTGCGTTGGCCCAATACCCGGGACCCGTCAAGAGGCTCGCCGACATACCCGAGGGCAACGAGATCCTCTGTGGCCTGTCGTTCGGTTACCCAGACCCGTCCGCACCCATCAACGACCTGCGCATGCCGCGCAAGCCGATGGGCGAGACGTTGTCTTTCACCCGCTGAATCAGTCGGCCCTGAACTCGTAGTTGCGGCTCACCTGGGCCACCCTGGTCGAGTACGAGCTATAGAACCGCTGGGCGCCCGCCAGCTGGGCCTCGAGGTGCTCTGCGACCCCCTTCCAGGCGACGATGTCGTCCTCGGAGCGCCAGTACGAAACGGTTATCCCCTTGCCGTCGGGTCCGCGAACCGAGTCGATGCCCAAGAAGCCGGGCTGCCGGGATGCCAGCTCGACCATGTCACCGGCCATCTGCTCGTAGCCCTCAGCGTCGTCGTTGAGCTGGTTGGTGAAGATCACCGCCCAATAGGAGGCGGGCAGGTCGGGTGTTCGCACCTTCAGGTCCTTTCGTGGCCGGGCCTGCGCCACGGGCTCTTGGGCGGGCTGACCAGGCGGTTGTTCTTGTCGGTCGCGTCGATGAGGGCCACGTCTTCGGCGTCGAGGCGCACTTGGCCAGCGGCCAGGTTCTCGACCAACCGGTGGGGTTTCGACGTCTGGGGTATCGCCGAGACGCCAGGGTGCGAGATGACCCACGCCAGAGCGACCTGTGCGGCCGTTACGCCGTGGCGTCGCGCCACCTGGGCGCAGGCCGCGTCGTCGGCCACCAGACCCCTGGCGATCGGGCAGTAGGCCGTGATGTGGATACCCAGCTGCTTGGCCTGTTGAAGCAGAGCGGTTTGGTCCAACAGGGGATGGAACTCGATCTGGTTGACCTCTATCGGCGCGTGATCGACAGCGAATGCGATCTGGTCGACCTCGAAATTGCTGACGCCCACATGGGTCGCACGACCATCGGCACGAAATTCGGCCAGGACCTCGAGGGTGGCAGCCATGGTGTCCCACTCGACGGGCCAGTGGATCAAGAGCAGGTCGACGCGATCCAC
>JAGQSP010000281.1:0-3453 GCA_020439485.1 Acidimicrobiales bacterium
CGCCAACGACTACTCCGACGGCATCAGAGGAACCGATGAGGTTCGGGTCGGGCCGATGCGCCTGGTCGCGTCCAAAGTGGCCACACCCAAGGCGGTCAAGACCGCAGCGCTGTTGTGGTTCGGGGTCGCGGCGGTGTTCGGACTGTTGCTGGCCGCCCTCACCACCTGGTGGCTACTGGCGATAGGGGCCACGGCCATCGCGGCCGGTTGGCTGTACACCGGCGGACCGTCGCCTTATGGATACATGGGCCTGGGCGAGGTGTTCGTGTTCGTCTTCTTCGGTCTGGTGGCCACCGTCGGAACCACGTATGTGCAGACCGAGCAGATCGATTGGGTCTCGTGGCCCGCTGCGACTGCCGTTGGTCTGCTGTCGGTGGCGATGCTGATAACCAACAACCTGCGCGACATCCCAGGCGACGCCGAGGCCGGCAAGCGAACGCTGGCGGTGCGGCTCGGCGACCCCGGAACCAGGAAGTTCTACGTGGCCACCCTGGCTGCTTCCTTTGCCGCTATCGGGGTTTCGGCCATCGACCGCCCATGGGCACTGTTGGGGCTCCTGGCCGCTCCGCTGGCCTTGGCCCCGGCCAGGTCGGTGCTCGGCGGGGTCAAGGGTCGCGATCTGATCGCCGTGCTGGCTGCTACCGGTCGGCTGCAGCTGGCGGTGGCGGTTCTGTACTCGATCGGGTTGGCGATCTGACCCCCACCGGACGCGATGCGCCGGGTTTTACTACGGTGTCGCGCGTGGCCGAGCCCATCGAACGTCAGTCGCCGGGGGCGTTCTCGCGCGGCCGGGTGATGATGTTGATCGTCTCGGCCATCGCTTTGTATCTGGTGGCTCCATCGCTGACCGAGGTGATGCAGGCGTGGCCGCGGCTGTCGAACATCGCCCCCGGCTGGTTTGCTCTGATGCTGGGTGCCCAGATCATCAGCTTCGCTGCCGTTTGGTATCTGCAACGCCTGGCCTTTCGCGATGCCGGCTGGTTCGAGCTGATCACCTCGCAACTCGCGTCGAACGCGTTCAGCAGGGTCGTGCCCGGTGGCGCGGCTGCCGGTGGGGCCCTGCAGTTCCGCATGTTGCAGGTCGCAGGAAACGATCCGGCGGCCGCCGCGGCTGCTCTGACCGCGATGTCTTTGATGACGACCGCGTCGCTGTTCGTGCTGCCCGTGTTGTCGATACCGGCGATCTGGGCCGGCATGCCGGTTCCGAACTCGATCGCCAAGGCCGCTTGGATAGGTGCGGGCCTGTTCGTGGCGTTGGGCATAGTCACCGTTGTGCTGGCCCGGTCGTCCAGGTTGCTGCGGCTGGCGGGGCGAACAATCGAACGCATCCATCCGAGCAAGCCAGGCACTGTGGCACTGCCTGAACGGCTGGTCGCAGAGCGAGATGCGGTTCTTTCGTCGATCGGTCGCCGCTGGCCCCAGGCCGCGGCGGCATCGGTAGCCAAGTGGCTGTTCGATTTCTACGCGCTGTTGGCGGCACTGGTTGCCGTCGGCGACGAGCACAGGGTGTCGCTGGTGCTGCTTGCCTATGTGGCCGGAGCGGTGTTGACGATGGTGCCCATCACGCCTGGCGGGCTGGGGTTCGTCGAAGCAGGCCTCACTGCGGCCCTGATTGCGTCGGGCGTCAGCCCGGGCCGGGCGGTTCTGGCAACCCTGGCATACCGGCTCGTCAGCTATTGGCTGCCGATATTGGCCGGTCTCGGCGCCTACGTGTGGTTCCGCATCCACTTCCACACCAGCATGAAGTGGGGCACAGCGGACCCGGTGAGCTAGCCGGAATCGCCTGTTCGGGTACCGGTCAGCATCTGGGCTGCTCCGAAAGTGAGAGCTTTCCACTCGGCGTCGGCGAAGCCGGCCCGCCGCAGGTCGGCCAGCATCTCGTCGACCGGGGGCAGGTACGCCAGCGATTTGGGCAGATAGGCGTATGCGCTCTTGTCTGACAGCACACCACCCACCCACGGAACCACCTTGCCGAAGTAGATGCCGTGGCCAAAGCGGGCGACGGGGTTGCGCGGTTCGGCCGCGTCTACCAGTGCGATGCGGCCCCCGGGGCGCACGACTCGGCCCAACTCGGTGAAGAAGCTTGGCAGGTCGACGAAGTTTCGCAGGGCGAAGCCACAGACCACGCCGTCGACGGACGCGTCCGCGACCGGAAGGCTCAGGGCGTCGCCCTGGACCATTTGGGCGGTCGTTCGCCGGGCTTGCATCATGCCCATCGAGAAGTCGACGCCAATGGGATGGTGACCCGCCGACGCCAAGTCGTTGCACAGGTCGCCGGTGCCCGCAGCTATGTCGAGCACCAGCGAACCCTCACCTAAACCCAAGCGCTCGACCGTGCGACGACGCCATCGCACGTCGATACCGAAGGTCATTATCCGATTGACTCGGTCGTACCTGGGGGCGATGCGGTCGAACATCGACCTGACGGCCGACGCCTTGGCTTCGCCCTCCAGGAGCCCCTCGTCGGTGACGGGGGAGGACGGAACGTCAGGCATATACCCGGTAGATGACCTCGGCGACGCAGGCAGGCTTTTCTGTGCCTTCGACCTCGAAGGTCATCTTGATCTTGTACTGGGCACCACCGTCGAAGCGGTCGACGCTGACCACCTCTGCTCCGGCCCTGACGTTGGAACCAACCGGCACCGGTGACATGAAGCGGATCTTGTCGGCTCCGTAGTTGACGCCCATTGCGACGCCCTTGACGGTCATGATCTCGGCCATCAGCATCGGCGCCAGCGACAGGGTGAGATAGCCGTGTGCGATGGGGCCTCCGAAGGGGCCGGCCTTGGCCCGCTCTACGTCGATGTGAATCCACTGGTGATCACCCGTGGCGTCGGCAAACGTGTTCACCTGCTCCTGGCTGACGTTGTGCCATTCGCTGTAGCCGAGGTGTGAACCGACGCGTGATTCGAGGTCGTCGAGGCCGTTGATCTCTGTAGCTGCCATGTGTCTCAGTCTTTCAGTCGAGGGTCAGCGAAACCATATGCGCGCATAGCTGCGGGTCTGGTCGTGCAGCAGCAGGGTCATCAGCGCCGCAGAGAACATCAGGCCGATCAGTGACAGGCCGAAGATGCCGTCGTCGAGCACGACCAGCAGATCTACCAGAGTCATCACCGATGACCCGCCGATGGCCACCATGTAGCCGATCTTGCGCTCGCTGGCCACGCCAACAGCTCCGGCGGCCTGAGCGATGAGCGCCAAGAAGATGATCGATCCCGGAATTCCGGTGATGCGGGCCAGTACACCAACGCTGAACAACGAGAAGAAGGCGTTGAAGTAAGACAGCACCACCGCACCCTGCAGGGTCTGGGGCTGGCTGGGATTGAACCAACGAATTCCGTCCATGGGCCAAACAGTGTGCCAGCAAAGCGCGCGGTTGCGTTCAGCGACGCCCTATGCGGTGTTCGGCCTTCAGCTGCCCACAGGCCGCGTCTATGTCGGTTCCGCGATTGC
>JAGQSP010000281.1:3590-5121 GCA_020439485.1 Acidimicrobiales bacterium
GCGGCCAGTTCGGCAGCGTCTTGTTGTGTGTCGTTTACACCGTCGATCATCGCCCACTCGAACGACAGCCGCCGGTGGGTGGTCTGGACATACCTCTGGCAGGCCCGAGCCAGATCGGCCAGGGGGTACCGCCGGTTCAGCGGCACCAGCTGGTCGCGCTTGGTGTCGTTGGCCGCGTGCAGCGACACGGCCAGCCCCACCTGGGTACCGAGGTCGGTGAAGCGTTCGATGCCCGGCACAACTCCGACGGTCGAGACGGTCAGGTGTCTGGCTCCGATTCCGAGGTCGGTGTTCATGCGCTCGATCGATGCCGCTACGGGCTCGAAGTTGGCCAGCGGTTCGCCCATGCCCATGAAGACGACGTTGTCGACGCGACGGTCGACCTTTTGGGCCTCTTGGCCTGCACGGATCACCTGTTCGACGATTTCCCCGACGGTCAGATGCCGATCGAATCCGGCTTGGCCGGTGGCACAGAATCCGCAAGCCATCGCACATCCGGCTTGGCTCGAGATGCAGACGGTCGTTCGGTCGTCGTAGTGCATCAGGACGGTCTCGATGAGGAACCCGTCGCGCAGTTGCCACAGGAACTTGATGGTGCCTCCGTCACGGCTGACCGAGCGGCGCACCTGTAGCAGGCCGGGCGGCAACAGGCCCTCGATCGCGCCGCGCAGGGTCTTGGGCAGATTGGAGATGTCGGCGGGGTCGAGCAGTTTCTCGTACAAACCAGACCACAGCTGGTCGAGGCGGAACCTCGGTTCGCCGTCCAGAAGCGAGGCCAACTCGTCACGATCCAGGTCGTACAGCGAAGGATTCGAGGGGAGTTCGCGCCCCTGCTCGTCGGGGTCGGGTGCTTGGGCCATCAAGGGGCAGACTACCCAGGGACAGCGGTTACAGTTCGTTGGGTGAGCCATCACATGCACGACCACCATCGCGATGTCCAGGGAGGCAACATCCGGGCCGCCGTGTTCGGCGCCAGCGACGGGCTGGTTTCCAACACGCTCCTGATTCTCGGAGTCGCCGGTGCCGACATCGCTTCATCGACGGTTCGGGTCACCGGTTTCGTGGGTCTGCTGGCAGGAGCTGTCTCGATGGCCGCCGGCGAGTATGTGTCGATGCAGGCCCAGAACGAGCTGGTCGAGGCCGAGATCAAACGCGAGCGTGAGGCCCACGCCAACGAGCCCGAGCACGAGATCGAAGAGTTGGCCGAGCTCTATGTCGAGCGAGGGCTAGACCCCGAGCAGGCCGCATCGATCGCCCGCTCGTTGATGAGCAACCCCGACATCGCGCTCGAGGTGCACACCCGCGAGGAGTTGGGTGTGTCGCCAGACGACTTGGCCTCGCCCATGGGGGCGGCCTCCTCGTCCTTCGTCGCCTTCTCCATAGGTGCGATCCTGCCGTTGGTGCCCTGGTTTTTCGCCGGCGGAACAGCGGCAGTTATTGCGTCGGTGGCCATCGCATTGACCTCGGCGGCGCTCATCGGCGCGATTCTTGCGACACAGACCGGTCGGTCGATCGTGCGCACCGCCGCCAG
>JAGQSP010000282.1 GCA_020439485.1 Acidimicrobiales bacterium
TGAAGTCGGCCGGGTGGCTGAACAGGACCGCCCATGAGCCGGCCTTCCACTCATGAAAGGCGAGCTCGCCTTCTGTGGTGTCTGCAGTGAAATCGGGGGCTTCGTCGCCGAGTCGCAGTGACATCTGTGGTTCTCCTGATAGCTGTGCCGCGTGACTGGACAATCCAGTCATTTGCATCGATTTGTATGTCTATCGGACGGCAGCGGAATTTGCACCGAGGGCAGATGAACGGATGCCTAACAGCGAGGGGCGCAAGTTCCGATTGGCAATTCATGCAGTTGGGCCGCGCATCGACAAGGGGGTATCGCCTCGGTGTCGTGCTTGCTCTGATCGCGCTGACCCCACTGGTCGGAGCAACCTTCTTCGCCGTGCATGAGGTGATGTCTGCCCGCGCCGAACGCGAGGCTGCAACCGCCGTAGGCATGACGATCGAGGAACTCGTCGTGGTTTCGGAACTGCGCGCTGCCCTGACCGACGAGCACAACTGGACCGCCGTAGTCGAGGGCGTGACCGAACTGGGGCTGCCGATCGAGCTCGTGAACGGCCTGACCGGTGTCGACATAAGCGCCCGCCTGGATATGGCCCGCGCCGATGTTGACGCCAGGACCGGCAGTCTTGGCTATGACGACGTCGCCCTGTCGATAGCCGCCGTACGAGACGATCCCGACATAGACCTGGGTAAAGAGCTGCAGGCCATCCTCGACATCGAACGCACGTTGGCGACGCGTGCCGACGGCGAGCTGAACCGGGCGCTTGGTCAGGCGGCCGGAATCGGCGACGGGGGCACCCTGGTCAACCGGCTGCGGGTGCTCGAACAGGCGACCCTGGCCCGTCAGGCTGCTTCGGGCAGTTTCTCTGAGTACTTCGGTGCGAGATTTGCCACCCAGAACGGCGTCGAGCAGGTGATGGCGCTGAACATGGACGAAGGTCGGCGGACCTGGGCCTTGGAGCGGCTCGAAGTCTTGGCCGACGAGGACACTGAGGCGGCCGCGGCGATTGAGGTCATCAAGAACTCTGCTGCAGTGGCGCAGGTCGAGAGCGACGTTCTGAGGCTGTTGACGAGCTCGGTCGACGGCACCAGACAGAGCGGATCGCTGAACAACGTAATGCTCGAACTGGACACCATCGGAGGTACGGTCGAGGCACACACCGTGTCGTCGGACCGCTACTCGGAGCTTGTCGCCGCAGCGGGAATCGACGCTTCGAGGTCGGTCGCCGCCGCTCAGAACGCAGCATCTGGCCGCAACACCCAGGCCGTGGCGGCTCTGCTGGCCGTCTTGGTTCTGTCGGCGCTCACGGCGGTGGCAGCCACGCGGGCGATCGCTCGACCGGTGCGCAACCTGGCCAGAGCCGCCCGCAAGATCCGAGACGGCGACACCGAGATCGGCCCATTCCCCGAAACCGGGCCGATCGAGATTCGGATTGCTGCCCGAGCGATAAACGAAGCCGCGGGCCACCTGGCCCTGGCCGAAGCCCAGGCCTTGGCGTTGCGCGACGGCATCCTCGATCACGAGGCGCTGAGCGAACAGGCGCCCGGAGCCATCGGCGCATCACTTCAGACAGCGGTTCAGACCCTGGCCGCCTCGATGCAAGAGCGCGAGCGCATGCGCGCCCAGATACAGCACGACGCGTCCCACGACGCCCTGACTCAACTGGCGAACAGGCGCGCCGCGCTGGAGCAACTCGACCGCGCCCTGGCGCGGGCCAGGCGCTCTGGCACCAGCGTGGCTCTGCTGTTCATAGACCTCGACGGCTTCAAAGAAGTCAACGATCGTTGTGGACACAACGCCGGGGACGCTGTGCTGCAGCGGGCCGGCGAGTCGTTGGCAGCTGCAACCCGCGCCGGCGACCTGGTGGGCCGCCTGGGTGGCGACGAGTTCGTGGTCGTCGCAGAGCAGGTTGTCGACCTGGCCGAGGCCCTGAGCCTGGCCGAGCGAATCAGACGCTCTCTGGAGCAGCCCATGACCGTCGACGGCTCGACGGTGACCATCGGAGCCAGCATCGGCGTGGCCGTCAGCCACCGGGGCGAGGACGACGCCACCGAGCTGTTGCACGAGGCCGATCTGGCGGTGTATCGGGCGAAGGAGCTGGGCAAGGGCCAGATCGCGGTGTGCGACGACGACTTGCGCCACGACTCGCAGGAGCGCACCAACCTCGAACAGGCGCTGCGCGAGGCGCTCTCCGCTGGTGAGTTCGAGCTTCACTATCACCCGATCGTCGAACCCGTGACCGAACACACCGTCGGATACGAAGCGCTGATCCGCTGGCAGCGACCCGGACACGGGTTGGTTGCGCCCGACCAATTCATCCCCATCGCCGAGCGCAGCGACCTGATAGTGGCCATCGACCGTTGGGTCGTGGGCAATGTCGCGAAACAGATGGTGCTGTGGGAAGCCCAAGGGCTGTACCGAGATCTCTCGATGAGCATCAACGTCTCGGGCCGTCATCTGACATCTCCCAGCTTCGTCGAAAACGTTCTGGGGCCCCTGGACGAGTTCGGCATAGATCCAAGCCGGATCATCATCGAGGTCACCGAGAGTTCACTGCTGAACGATCTGGCGTCGGCCAGCATCAAACTCGAGCAGCTGCGGGCCCGAGGCATCAGGACGGCGATCGACGACTTCGGGACGGGCTACACGTCGCTGGCCCACCTTCGACAGCTGCCGATAGACATCCTGAAGATCGACCGCACCTATACCGCAGACGAATCGGCCTCCTCGTTGCTGAAGCTCATCATCGACACGGGCCACATGATGGGCGCTCGGGTCACCGCCGAGGGTGTCGAAACGCGAACCCAGGCCGAAACCCTCACCCGATTGGGTACAGACGACATGCAGGGATACCTGTACGGGTTGCCGCTGCCGGTGTCGCAGATGGCGGTCGAAACCAAGACGACAGCCACTCCGAGGTCCGCTGCGGGTGAGGCCGCAAGAGGCTGAGGCCTTGCATTGGGGGGTTCGGTGCGGCCTACCTTTGAGCATGACCGACAGAGGACCTTCGCGACGGCGCGGTGAACGCGACCTCGACTCCGAGATCGGCGTGGCCAGGGCCGACGGCGACTTCAAGCGCATCGACGAACTGATCGTGCCTCTGGCCACCAGTGCGGCCGCGGGCGACGCCGCAGCCCTCGACCAACTGCTCGGGCTGGTTCTCAAACACCGCTTGGCCGATGGGGCAATCCGCAAGTTGCTGATCGACGAAGACGATGTCGAGAACGCGGTCCAGGCCACGCTGATGAGTCTCAACCGGGCAATCTCGTCGTTCGAAGGCCGGGCCAGATTCACGACGTGGCTGTACCGGGTCGCCGAGCGCGAGGCGCTCCAGATAATTCGCAAGAACAAGCGTGTGCCCACCCCCGATGGTGAGGACATGAGCGCACTGGCCGAAGAGGTCAGGCGCATGAGCAGCATCATCGCCAGTCACGAGGCCCTCCGAAAGGCGCTCGAGGAGTTGGATCCGAAGCTGCGCGATCCGGTGGTGATGCGCGATGTCGACGGTCTCGACTATGCGGCCATCGCAGAAAGGCTCGACGTTCCCCTGAACACGGTTCGGACGCGTATTCGTCGAGGTCGCCAACTGGTTGCTGAGGCGATCATGAACACGACCGGATCGCCCGGCCCGCAAGAGGCCTGAGCTGCTCGGTCGATGCGGCCGCCTCCAGCAACGAGACCGTGCCTGCGCAGGGGTCGACGACCAACAGACCGTCGGGTGAAATGGCCAAAGACACCGGGCGCCCGGTATCGACCACGGTGATGGGAGGCCCGGCCTGGTCGACGCGCAACACCTCGCCGGAAGTCGCAACGTAGAGAGCCGACGAGTCTGCGGCCAACGAGACAATGCCCTCGACGTCTGCGAGGTAGACCTCGACCGAGCCGCCGGAGACCCTCAGCACCCGGTCATTGCCGGCGTCTGCGACCCAAACGGTGCCATCTGGTCCCACAGCCACATCGGTGGGGCCAAGGAGCTCACTGGACTGCGGATCGTCGGTCGCGATAGCCGACCCGGGCTGGCCGGTGCCGACGAAGGCAGAGATGACCCCACTGGGGTCGACGACCCTGACCCGGTGAGATTCGGCATCGACCACATAGATCTCGCCGGCGGCTCCGACTGCAACCGCAACCGGTCGCCGCAAGAGCGCTTCGGGAGCCAAGGCGCCATCCCCGCGATCGCCCGACCGTCCAGACCCTGCGAGTGGACTGCGAATTCCGATGGCCAGGTCGACCACGGCCACCTGATGGGCATCTGGGAGCGCTACGACGGCGCGGCCGTTCCAGATGTCGAGGTCGGCGATGAGTCCGAGGCCGACCACGCGCGCCACTGTCGAGATCGTGGTGTCGGTCGGTTCTATGGACCGAATGGCCCAATGCCCGCTGTCGGCGATCAGCAGCGCGCCTTGGGCCGTAACCGCCGCTGCTGAAGGCGACGACAGCGACGCCAGCTGTGCAGCCGCGCCATCACCGATGGGGCCCGAGGGGTCGCCTTCGAGCACCACACGACGATCGGTCGGACCGCTCAGCTCGACTACGTCACCTGAACTGCCGAGCGTCACAAAGAGCGCTCCGTCGGCGGCTTGTGTCAACCCATTCACTCCGTCGATCTCCTCGGCCACGGTGCTTATGACTCCCGAGGGTTCGATCGACCGGATAGCTCCGGAACTGTCGACTACCAAGAGTGATCCGCCGGCGCCTGCCCCGAGCGCAGAGGGCGCAGCGATCGCGGCCTCGGTAGCCAAGCCGCCGTCGCCACCAGATGTAGGAGACCCGTTGCCCGCCAGCGGCTCGATGACGCCGCCAGGATCGATCCAGCGAACCCGGTTGGCCTGGTTGTCGGCGACCGCAACTCCCCCTCGCCAGGCGGCCACGTCGACGGGTTGCAGGAAGCCCGCGCCGACCGCAGCCGACCCGTCGCCAGAGTCGGCGGCCAGGCCGGTGCCGGCGATGGTCGAGATCTGGCCGGTTCGAGGATCGACTGCGCGCACTCTGCGATTGCCGGTGTCGGCGATCAGCAACGAACCATCGGGGGCAACATCGATGCCGCGGGGCGAGTCGAGCATGGCTTGTTCGGCAGGCCCTCCATCACCGCCGAAGCCAGATCCCGAACCCCCGGCGACGGCCACCACCGCACCCTGTTCGACAGCGACTATGCGGTGGTTGCCCGTGTCGGCCACCAGCAAGCGTCCCGACGGTTCGAACGCGACATCCGTTGGTGACCTGAACCCATCGATGTACGAAAGGCCGTCGCCATCGAACAACACGACCCGATGATTCTCGGTGTCGGCGACTGCGACTGTCGACCCGAACGACGAGATGCCGTTGGGGCCGAACAGCGGCGGATCCGGCACTAGCACTGCCTCCCGGGTTGGGGGGTCGCCCGGCAAGACCGCAAGCAGGATGCCGACCAAGGCGACCAGCACAACCGCCGCGACCGCGGCTGCGGCAACCCGGCGACGCCTTGTTCCGCTGCCGCCGTCCGATGCGCCGTCGATGAGGCTCAAGAACTCCGCGACCGTATTCGGCCGACCGCCCGGATCGTCAGCTCTGGCGCGTTGCAACGCCATCTCGAGCTTCTTGGGCAGCCTCGGCGGGTCGTCATCGGCACCGCACGCAACCCTGCGCACCACCGCGGCCAGCGCGTAGAGATCGGCCCGGGCGTCGACCGATTCGCCTCGACCCTGCTCGGGACTCATGTATCCCCTGGTGCCCAAGCCGGCGGCTGCCTCACCCGCTTGCGACGCGAGCCCGAAATCGCCCAGGACCAGCGACGCACCCTCGGGAAAGATCGAATCGTCGTCGTCGCAGCGCTGTACGAACACGTTCGCGGGCTTCACGTCCAGGTGAACGAGGCCGCGCGAGTGAACGGCCTGCAGCGCGGCCCCCAGCTCGCGAGCCACGCGCACGGCCGAGTCGACATCGCCAGCCGCACCGACGAGGCCATCTGCCAGCGATTGATCGAGCAGGTCCATCACCATGAACGGCTGGCCCGTGTCGAGCACCCCGATGTCGTGGACCGCAACAACTCTGGGGTCCTCGATGCTGCGCAACAGCCGTGCCTCGCGCAAGAAGGCGCTGACCATGTCCTCGCGCCTGATGAGGTGATCGGCTAGGACCTTCACGGCGACGGTGACATCGAGCAGCGGGTCGTGGGCCTCGAACACCGAGCTGGCCGCGCCCGTGCCCTTGAGCCTGATGATGCGATAGCGCCCGATGCGATCTGGGATCAGCATCAAAACATCACCGCGGCCGCGCCATGCCTAGAAGGCCCCCGCGCTGGTGGAAATGGTTTCGTCGACGAGATTTACCGTTCTGACGCGACGATTGCCCGTATCGGCAATATGCAGCAACTGGCCGTCGAGCACCAGAAAGGTCGGCGAGTTGAGCGCGGCCGACGAAGCCGGCCCCCCGTCGCCGCCGAGGCCCGGTGCCCCTACGCCCGCCACCGTCGATGTCGAGCCATCGGGCGAGACCGAGCGAACCCGATTGGCGCCGAGGTCGGCAACGTAGATGGTTCCGTCGGCTGCCACTGCAATACCCGCCGGCGTGTCGACCTGGGCGGCCACTGCCGGGCCGCCATCGCCCCCCGAACCAGCCACACCCGTGCCGAGGATCGTCGCAACAGACCCGTCGACGCCAATGCGCCGAACCCGGCTGCCCGCTGCCTCGCTGACCAGGATCGACCCGTCGGCCTCGACAGCGACCGCAAACGGGAACAACAGCGCGGTTGCTGTGGGATCGAGCCCGTCGGGGGTGGCGACGATGTCTCCGGTTCCGGCGATGGTCTGGATCTGGGTGGTCTGATCGTCGAACACGACCCGTCGTACCCGGTGGTTGCCGCTGTCGGCGATGATCAGGTCGCCGTCCGCCGTCCACGCGACGCCGGTGGGCGTCGACAGCGAAGCGGCCTCGGCCGGGCCGCCGTCGCCCGAGAACCCCGAACTGCCCGAGCCGATGGTGGCGACCTTGCCCGCTTGGTCGAACACAGACACCCGATGCAACGCCGACTCGGCCACAGCGATGAGCCCCTGGGACGAGACCGAGATGCCAGAAGCTGTCACCAACTGCTCTCTGTAGCCGGCTCGACTCAGCAACGATCCGATGAGGGTGTCGATCTGACCCTGGGCATCGACCACTCGCACGCGCCCCGACCAGTTGCCGGCGATCAACAGATCACCGTCGAGCAACGCCAACCCGAAAGGATCGCCCAAGGGCGCCGCAGTGGCAGGCCCCCCATCACCGACCTCGCCCTGAGGACCCGAGCCGGCCACGGTCTCGATGGTGCCGTCGGGGTCGACCTTTCGGACCCGATTGTTGAACCCGTCGGCGATGTAGAGGCTGCCGTCGGGCGCCACCTCGACCGCCACCGGGTGCCAGAGGCTGGCTTCGGACGCTTGTCCGCCGTCACCATCGAACCCCTCATTGCCCGACCCGGCGACGGTGGTGATGATGCCATCTGCGTCGATTCGCCTGACACGGTGGTTGAGGCGGTCGGCGACGTAGATCGAACCGTCGTCCCCTATGTCGATTCCCGACGGGAACGCCAACTGGGCCTGCACTGCGGGCCCCCCATCACCACCAAAGCCCGGTGTTCCAGTGCCGGCCACCACCGACACGCCGAAGGTGGCTGGGTCTATCCGGAGGATCTGCTGACCGGTCAGATCGGCGTAGAACACAGCCCCGTCGGTGCCGATGGCGATCGACGCAGGAGCCCGCGGCTGCGAGTCGGGGCCCAGCAGCGTCGAGATGGTTCCGTTGGGTGCGACCTCGCGCACCACACCGTTGGCCATGTCGGCCACGACCAGCGTGCCGTCGGCCTTGACGGCCACATCGGTGGGCGACAACGCGGCGGCGGTGGCAAGGCCCTGGTCACCACCAAACCCTGCCTGACCCGAGCCGGCGACAACCTCGATGCGACCATCGACCGAGACCCTCCTGATCACATAGTTGTCGGCGTCGACCACGTACAGGCTGCCGTCTGGCCCATAGGCCGCAGAACGTGGGCCGGCCAGCTCGGCGTCTGCTGCTGGTCCGGTGTCGCCACTGAAGCCCAGCGTTCCCGTGCCGGCCAAAGCCGACAGGGTGCCGTCGCTCAACAGGCGGACCCGGTTTGCGCTCTGTTCGACGATGGCCAGTGAGCCGTCGTCGGACAGCGCCAGCCCGATCGGGTCGACCAGCACCGCTGCGTCAGCCGGTTCTGCGTCTGCGCCGTCTGGAGTTGCGCCGACCGGTGCGGTGGTGCTGGCCGTTGTGGTGGTCGTGGTCTCGGGGGGCTGGGTCGACGTCGATGGGGCCGACTCGGCTGTGTCGCGGCCCATCGTCGAGATGGCCCAGATGAGGGCACCCAACAAGACCGCCACGACGACGCCGACACCCAACAGCAGAGGAAGCCTTGACCTGGACGGTTCGGACGCGAGCGACGACCGGGCAACGGCGGGGGCGACGACGTCGACCGCGCGATCTCTCGGTCCCGACGATGCCTCGGACGAACGCGACACAACCCGCGACAGCCCGGACAAAAGCTCGCCTGCGTCGGCCGGAACAGACTCGATGGCTGCCAGCGCGTCGACGGCCGACTCGACTGCCACCAGCCACTCACCCAGGTCGGCGAAGCGATCTTCGGGGTCGTGTGCCAGACCCTTGGTCAACAGCTGGGCCGCCGGACCGGGCAGCTGCGCCAAGATCGCCGGGTCGAGGCTGGGGCCGTCGGGCGCAGGGTGTGCCCCGGTGACAACCCGTTGCAGGATCGCCGTGCAGGCATAGATATCAGACCGCTCGTCGATCGAAGCCGACGGGTCTCCCTGCTCGGGAGCCATGTAGCCCGGCGTTCCAACCGCCATGGTCAACCTGGTGGCCCCCAGCAGATCCTTGGCCAAGCCCAGGTCGCTTACGACCAACCTCTCGTCTGCCGCTATCAGGGCAGTTCCAACATCGGGCGCCCCAGCCCCGTCTGCCACCTCGACGCGCCTCAACAACAGGTTCGACGGCTTGAGGTCGCGGTGAGCTACCTCGAGGCGGTGGACCTCCTGAACACCGGCCGCCAACTGGCGGCAGAACCTGAGCAGGTCTGCGGTTTCCAGTTCGACACCATCGGCCGCAAGCTCGATCAGACGGTCTTCTGCCGTACCCCTGGACGCAAAGTCCATTACGAAGAACGGCTGCCCATCGGGCGTCTCGCCGATGTCGTGAACCCTCACCACCCTGGTGCCGTCCACGCGGCGCAACAGCTGCGCTTCCTGGATGAACCTGCGGCGGATCTCTGGTTCGTAGCTCCAGTTCTGGCCCAACACCTTCACCGCGACGGGCACATCGAGGGCGTCATCCCACGCCAGGTAAACGGTGGCGAAGGCACCAGACCCCAGGGCGCGGCTGACCCTGTAGCGCCCGATTCGATCCGGAACGGGCGGGCCCGCTGGTTCTTCGGTTTCGCTCATGCCTGTGGCGTCCCGTGGTGATCGGTGTCCAACCCGGCACGTGCGGACGACACTGAGCTGGGGAAGACTCTGCAACATCATGCTCGAAGGAGTGCCGATGGCGACACCCCGAACAGTGGTCGGCCTTGTGATAGCGGCGACGATCCTGCTTGCGGGCGCCTGCGCGAGCGAAGGGGCAGGCGACGGTGC
>JAGQSP010000283.1 GCA_020439485.1 Acidimicrobiales bacterium
CGACCACGACGACTTCGCCCGGTGGGTCGACCACGACGACAGAAGGTGGCGTCGGCGCTGGAGCGGGCGACCTCGACGGAACACCCAGCGAGCTGGCCCGAACCGGTATGGACATCGGCATGCTGCTGATGCTCTACACGGTGGTGGCTATCAGCATGGGTTCGATTCTGGTGTTTGCCACACGGCCGATCAGGCGACCTAAGGGGTCGAACCCCATCGCTTGATCGCCTCGTCCAGCCGGTTGGCGGCGGTGGCCAGCTCTTCTGGTGACGCCGTTGCGAAGCTCAGCCGCAGGTGAAGGGGCCTGGGCTCGTCCACGGCGAACGCCGAACCGGGCACGAACGCAACCCCGGTCTCGAGCGCGATGGGCAGTAGATCGGTGGTGTCGCGGCCGGGGTGTTCGGCCTCGTCGAGCCTGGCCCACAAGAACATGCCCCCATGGGGTTCGGCGAAGCGCATGCGCGAACCAAACACGTCGCGAAGAGCCGCGGACAGGGCGTCCCGACGGTCTCGGTACCAGGGCACAAGGCTCTTCTCGTGGCGGTCGTACCATGCCGAGTCGCTGAGAAGCTCGAGTGCGACATGCTGGGTCAGTGTCGATGTGTGCAGGTCGACGGCCTGTTTGGCGATGACGATGGCCTCGATGAGCTTTGGGGGGCCGATCAGCCAGGCAACCCGCAGCCCGGGGGCGAGGGTCTTCGACACCGTCCTGACCCTGATGACGCGATCTGAGATCGACGCCATGCTGGGCAGGGGATCACCCTCGAACCGCAATGCACCGTACGGGTCGTCCTCGACGATGAGGAACCCATACTGATCTGCCAGTTGGGCCAGGTGTCTGCGCCTGTCGGCCGAAAGGGTTGCCCCGGTGGGGTTTTGGAAGTTCGGGTTGGTGTAGACGAACACCGGCGAGAGGCCCTGGTCGAGCATTGCGGCCAGGTGTTCGGTCTTCATGCCGTCGGCATCGACCCCGACACCCACGATGCGTGGCCCATAGGCCCTCACGGCCTGAAGTGCGCCCAGATACGCCGGGTCGTCGGCCACGACCACGTCGCCAGGGTCCAAGAGCACCCGTCCGATGAGGTCAAGAGCCTGCTGGCTGCCCGTGGTGACGACCAGTTGAGCAGGGTCAGCAGGAGCGTCGACCGATTCGCGGGCGGCCAGCAGCTCGCGCAAGTCGGTGACTCCTTCGGTGAGGCCGTATTGCGCAGCGGTGGCGCCGTAGCGGGTCAGCGACCGCTCGGCCGCCCCGGCGATCTTCTCCAGCGGGAACAGGGCGGGCGCCGGGATTCCGCCGGCCAGCGAGATCACGTCTTCGCGGTCGGCGTGGCGAAGCAGGTCGCGGATCACAGACGATGTGGCCGACTTGGCTCGGGCGGAGAGCAGGTCGGCGACTAGCTGGTCGGTCTGGTCGTTCATCGGCAGATTCTGCGCAAAGCGCGGAGGTCCGGTGTGGCCACGAGTGGCCCAGTCGTCGAGCTCGGCCAACAGATCATTGCCATGCAATCGTGATCGAACCGGTCAGCGACTCGCCGGGTTGGAGGATGTGCGGGTCGATGTTGGGTTCGTTCGGTGGGCCGCTTTGCGGCTCCACACAAAAGGCGTTCTGGGGCTCGGTGTACACCACCCAGTGGTCGAACGAAGACGAGATGGTCACTGTCAGCGCATTCGGCCAGTCGATTACCGGGTCGAGTAGCAGGTCGACCAGGCACGTGTCCCATGGCTGGGCCGGTACCGGGCCGAGCGCTCCTGTGGGAAGGAGGGTCTCGTCGGTGAGGTACGACGATTCGGCCAGTATCGACAGGGCTGCCTTCTTTCCCCTCGCTAGCTGGCGTCGGAACCACGGATGCCATCCCAGCATTGCCGGCATCGGTACATCACCTGCGGTTACCTCGCCGTGAACGGTCAGGTACTGGGGCGTCAACTCCAGACGTTGGGTTACCCGACCTCCGAAGGGCCACGGTTTGGGCAGTTCGACCGTCATTGTGGTGTCGTCGACCACGGTCCAGTCGATGTCGTGCACCAGGCCGTGAATTGCGTGAGGGGGATGGGTCAGGGGGAAACGGTGGATCTTGTCGGTCCAGGTGAGGCGACCTCTACCCAGGCGACCACACCACGGAGCCATCGGGAACAACCCCCACCGGGTGATGCCCGCTGGTTCGGCCTCGTGCTGGGCCAGGATCAGTTCCATACCGTCGACGCGCAGCGACGTTATCCGGCCTCCGAAAGTGTCCATCTCGACGCTGGCCGAGTGCTTGTTGCCTTCGCATTCGAGCTTCATTGTGCGAAGTCTGTCACCTGGAGGTCGCCGGACCCGACCGCCAGTCGGCTCGTGTGGTTTGGTTTGGTGGTTTGCCGGCGCGTTTTCGTTGCCGTGGTGGTGGTTTGGTCCATTCGCTGATGACGGTGCCGTGGGCGTCGTGGAGTCGCCACTGGTCCGGTGTGTCTCCCATGACCAGCCGTGCGTTCTTGGCGTGCAAGCGGTCGTGGTGGTGTGGGCATAGCAGCGCGAGGTTGTCGAGGTTGGTGGTTCCGCCGTGTTCGCGGTGGTGTAGGTGGTGGGCTTCGCAGCGTGTGGCTTCGGTGTTGCAGTGCTTCCAGCGACATGTGCTGTCGCGTGTGGCTAGGGCGAGTCTTTGTGTTGGTGTGGCGTAGTCGACGTCGTATGCCAGGTCCAGCAGCCGACGGTCCGCCTGCTGAAACCAAGCATTGATCTGGGCCCGGCACAAAATCCCCCGAGCGATCGATGCCGGCACCTGGGCGCCGTCGACGGTGTAGACCAGCCCGTCCGACCTTGCGAGTTGGTCGATGTCGACGATCAGGTTCACAGAACCAGCAGCCTTCTGCCTGACGCCCTCGGTCGGGTCGGCTTGGTCGGCTGCCGGGAGGAGGCCGCCTGTGAGCATGCTGGCGATCACGTCAGCACCACGCTGCTGGTGGCTGCGACGCTTTCGCGGGTCTGTGATTGTTCGCATGTCGTGGTGGAACGCGGCGCGTTCGCGGCGGTCGTATTCGGTTTTCAACGCAGCACCGGTGACTGGGTCGAGGGTGGCGGTGA
>JAGQSP010000284.1 GCA_020439485.1 Acidimicrobiales bacterium
TGGCCCCAACCGTGGGACGCGAGTTCCCCCACAGCTACGGCCCCATCCCCACATCGGCCGTCGTCGCGGTTCACCCGTGGGACGCTGACGCGTCCGGTGGGCGCCAACTTCCGCCCGAACACCGCTCGTGACGCCCGAGCCGACGCCTCACTCGCTCGGGTCGTCCCACCTCGTCGAGATCGATTCGGTTGCGCATCTGAGCGAGGTGCTCGACGCCCGCTCCGATCTGCACGACGTGGTGGTGCAGGGGCTGGATCTCACCCCGTTTGCCAGCGCCCTCACACAACGGCATCTGGGCGGACTGGTCCTCATTGGCTGCACCATCCCTCAGAACTTGCACGCCGTGTTGCTCGATGCGGGCGCAGTCGTGTTTCCCGCACTTCACGACAAACCCTTCGCCACCTGCCGCCACAGCCTCTATTCGGTCGACGACCTGTACGGCGGCTTCGACCCCGACGACCCGGGTACCTACGCCCAGACCTTCGACGCCCGGGTCTATCGCCACTGGGTAGACACCGGCCGATCGACGGGCGCCGACATCGTTGAAACCCTGGCCAGGCGCCTTCACGACCATTCGATGACCGACGCCTTGGCCGAGTTCGCCCAAGGACGGCGCATCGCGGCGGTCATGGGCGGCCACGGCCTGCATCGCACGACCGAACAGTTCGCCGCCGTCGCCCGGATTTCGAGGGCCCTGTCCCGGCGGGGCATCACGATGGCTTCAGGCGGCGGGCCGGGCGCCATGGAGGCCACCCACCTGGGCGCCTATCTGGCACCGATGCCAGACGAAGCCCTGTCCGAGGCTCTGGGTCTTCTGGCCGTCGCCCCCTACTTCGATCCGGCGGATCTTTGGCTGGCTGCGGCGTTTCGAGTCCGCCATCAGCTCGCATCGGCGGCGACCGGGCCCGAGGTTCACAGCATCGCCATCCCGACCTGGCTCTATGGGCACGAGCCACCGAACGCCTTCGCCTCACACGTCGCCAAGTATTTCGCCAACTCGGTGCGAGAAGATGGCCTGGTCACAATCGCCACCCACGGCATCGTGTTCACCCCCGGTTCGGCAGGAACCGTGCAGGAGGTGTTCCAGGATGCGACCCAGAACCACTACGAGACCGTCGGCGAACCAAGCCCCATGGTGTTCCTGGGGCGGCGCTTTTGGACCCGCGACGTGCCGGTGATCGATGTCCTACGAGCCGTTGGAGCGGGCCGGCGCTGGCTGGACCTGATCGTCATCACCGACGACGAACAGGAAGCGATCGAGGCCATCGCCGACCACAGCCGCGACGCCACCTAGCGCCAGGGCAGGCGGCGTCGGCTGGATGATGGCCAGTCAGACTGGCTTGCCAGTCGTTGTTGGACGCGGACACCCGGCCACTAACCGGGTCGTGTGGTTTGGCTCGGTGGTTTGCCGGCCGGTTTTCGTTTTCGTGGTGGTGGTTTGGTCCATTCGCTGATGACGGTTCCATGGCTGTCCTCGAGTCGCCAGTGGTCCGGTGTGTCTCCCATGACCAGCCGTGCGTTCATGGCGTGGAGCCGGTCGTGATGATGTGGGCACAACAGCGCCAGGTTGTCGAGGTCGGTGGTTCCGCCGTGTTCGCGATGATGCAGATGATGGGCCTCGCAGCGTGTGGCTTCGGTATTGCAGTGCCGCCACCTGCACGTGCCGTCGCGGACGGCCAGGGCCAGCCTTTGTGTTGGTGTGGCGTACTCGACGTCATATGCCAGATCCAACAGCCGCCTGTCCGCCTGCTGAATCCAAGCATTGATCTGGGTCCTGCACACCATCCCCCGAGCGATAGACGCCGGCACCTGGGCGCCGTCGATCGTGTAAGCCGATCCGTCGGGTTTGGCGAGTTCGTCGATGTCCACGATCAGGTTCACACAACCCGCGGCCTTCTGCCTGACGCCTGCGGTTGGGTCGGCTTGGTCGGCAGCCGGTAGGAGGCCGTCTGTGAGCATGCTTGCGATCACGTCAGCACCCCGCTGCAGGTGTGATCTGCGTTGGCGTGGGTCGCGGATTGTTCGCATGTCGTGATGGAACACAGCACGCTCACGTCGGTCGTATTCGGCTTTCAACGCCGCACC
>JAGQSP010000285.1 GCA_020439485.1 Acidimicrobiales bacterium
CCCATCTTGGTCTCGAAGGTGATGCCGTCCTCGATGTACATCATCGTGCCGGCCTCGCCTATGACCGTCTCGCCCGGGTCGAGTTCGACCTCTACGAACTGAAGGTCGTCGCCGGTGATTGTGTAATCGATCTCGTGGCTGCGCTGCATTGTTGCTCCCGGGCGAATCTGACTGACGGCTACCTCGACAAAGGTAGCCCCAGGCGCCGCTCAGATCGATCAGGATGCGCCGGCGTCTTCGACCAATCGCTGGAACAGCGCCAGGTGTTGGGGCAGGTGTCGCAGGAGTTCGGGGTGCCATTGCACCGCAGCCACTCGATCGGCCCCGTCGACCTCGATGCCCTCGACATGGCCGTCGCCGTTGATCGCCACCGCTCGGCAGCCCTCGCCCAGCCGCCCGATGGCTTGGTGATGAAGCGAGTTGACGCCGAAGGATCCCGGGCCCACCAGCGCTGCGAGCCGCGACCCTGGGGCTATCTCGACTTCGTGTACCAACTGGTTGTGTCGATCCGAACACATGTGTCCGTCGACGTGCTGCACCAGCGTTCCGCCCATGGCGACGTTCAAAGACTGGGCACCGCGGCAGATGGCCAGCGTTGGTTTGTTGCGCTCGATCAGCCTGGTGATGAGGGCACGCTCGAAGGTGTCGCGGTCGGGCTGGGTCTCGCCCGTCATGGGGTCGCGTTCCGCGCCGTAGGCGGCCGGGTCGATGTCTACGCCTCCGGTCACGACTACACCGTCCACCCGATCGGCCAGAAGCGTCGCCGCCTCGGGGTCGGTGGTTATCGGCAGTATCACCGGGACCCCGCCGGCCTTGACCACCGCCTTCAGATAGGTGTTGGTCACCAGGTTCGAGGGCATCTTGGCGTCATGGATGTCGACGTCGGTAAATTCGGCCGAAACGCCGATGAGTGGTGCTGCCATCGTTGTTGATCCTCAGAGGGTTTCGAAGTACCGGTCGAGTTCCCAAGGGGTTGGCCCGTCGGAGGTGATATCGCCGCCGGAGGTGTTGAAAGCCAACCATTCGAAACGTCGAACCCCTATCCAGTAGTCGACGAGTTCGTCTCCCAGCATCGCCCGCAGGCGTTGGTCCGAACCGAGCGCATCGCAGGCCGCCGTGACCGAAACCGGCAACCGATCCGGCATCGCTTCACCGTCTGGAAGGCCCCAAGCCATGCGCTCGAACGGGGGTGGCGGCTCGAGCTGTTCGTCGAGCCCTGCCATCCCGCCGGCGAGAATCGCGGCCGCGGCCATGTGTGGATGAAGGTCGCCGGCTCCCATTCGGTGTTCGATGCGGGCAGAGCTTGCCGACCCGCTCAGCACCCGCAACGCAGTCGACTTGTTGTCGACGTCCCAGGTCACGTGCGTGGGCACCGCCTTGAACGGCTCGACCCGCCTGAAGCTATTGGGGTTGAGGGCCATGAATGCCGCCGTAGCGGGCAGGCACTGCATAAGACCGCCCAACCAGTTTCTGGCCACCGTCGACAGGCCGTGCTGGGCGTGTGGGTCGTGTAGGACGGGCCGATCGTCGGCCAGCAGCGAGTGGTGAACGTGCAAACCGTTGTTGAAATCGCTGGTCACGCGGGCCATGAAGGTCACTGAGACGCCCTGCTCGTGGGCTACCTCCTTGCACACCTGCCTGACCCTGATGACGTGATCGGCGGCCGTCAGAGGGTCGGTAGGAGCGATATTGAGTTCGAACTGACCCGATGCGGCCTCGGCGTTCCACGCCTCCCATGGCACACCGAGGCCATCCAGGCGCCTGCAGACCTCGGACAGCAACGGTTCGAGGATGTGAGCGTCCTGAGACAAGTACGCCAGGTGGCTGCCAACCCCGATGGGCTGAAGATCGCGCCAGCCTCGGGCCCGGTTCTCCGAAGGGGTCCTGGTGAAGAACTGGCCTTCGATCTCGAATGCGAACAACGACTGATAGCCCCGGCCCTCGAGCTCACCGATCATTCGACGCAAGGTCGATCGACCGCACGCCGAGATCGGGTTTCCGCCGTGGTCGACTGCGTTTGCGAAACACGTGGCTGTACCCGCAGAGCCGGGCAGCATGCGCAACGTGTCGAGGTCTGGCACCAGGTGAACGTCTCCGACCACGGTCGAGCGCCATGGTGCAGTGAACCCGAACGCCGGGTCACCGGCCCGATCGGTGCCGAAGGTGTAATCGGCGAATCCGATACCCGACTCGAGCGACGACAGGAACTTCGTCGGGTGCAGCATCTTGCAGATCGCCAAGCCGTCCAACTGCACACCTTCGACCCGCACGCGCTGTATCGAGTGCTGCTCCAAGAACCGTTCTACGTCGAGCTTGTCCATCACACGAGCTCCCCGAAGAGGTGGTCTATGGCGTACTTGGTCAACAACGACAGATCCCTCAGATCGGCCACGACGAACAATCGGCCATTCAGGACTTCTTCGGCCACCACCGCCGACCCAGACATCGCCGCAGCCAGACGCGCTGCCTGACCGTGGATCTCGATGACCGGGTCGCCCGCTCCGCCCCACTGTTGCTGCCGGCCATGCCCATCGACATCGGTGGCGACCAGCCTGACCGGTCTGGGGCAGTCGGCGTGCGCCATCGCGCGTTCGAAGAACCGGTCGGCCTCGGCTTGCCAATCGCCGACCGGCGGTTCGAGCAGCTTGGCGGCGGCAAGAGCCAGGACCGGATGCTTTGCCGCACCCTCAACCTTTGGTTTGGCATCGGCATCGGCGAGGTCCATGGTGATCGACACATCGGCGTCTGCGTCGGCGCCACGCCGGATCGAGATGCAATCGGCTCCGATGCGCAGGGTCACGGCCTGGGGATCGGTAGCCGAGGCCAGCACGATGACGCCGCGAGCACGCGCCAGCGGTCCGCCCCCTGACCATGCGGCCAGCGATCGGCGCACCAGCGACGCCGTGATACGCGCCAGGGGTACCGGGTCGGGCTCGAGTTCGACTCGCATGGAACCTCCAAAATGCGAACGCCTGCGCCCTTGGCTGGACGATGACACTCCCGCAAGGAGCCACACTATGGCGATGTCGACGAACGTGCCTCTCGTGTTGGCCTCGGGTTCAGCCCGCCGGGCAGAATTGCTGGCCTCGGCAGGCCTGCAGTACCAGCTGAGACCCGCCGACATAGACGAGACCCCCATCGAAGGCGAAGCGCCCGTCGACTATGTCAAGAGGCTGGCCACCACAAAGGCGTTGGCCGTGGCGCGACCTGGCGAGCTGGTGGTCGGGGCCGACACGTCGGTCGTCATCGACGCCACGATTCTGGGCAAGCCGTCCGACGCAGGTGACGCCGCCGCGATGCTGGAGCTGCTGTCGGGCCGCAGCCACGAGGTCCTGACCGGCATGGCCCTGGTTCTCGACGATGTCGTCACAGCGCACGTCGAGCGAACGGTCGTGCGCATGACAGACGTGACCCGCGAACAGATCGACTGGTACGTGTCGACCGGCGAGCCCATGGACAAGGCCGGTTCGTATGCCATACAGGGGGGCGCGGCATGCTTTGTCGAGACCATCGAGGGCTCGGTCACCAACGTCATCGGGTTGCCCTTGACCCAGCTGATCGATCTCATCGTCGGGCTCGGAATCGACGTCACGTCGCTACGATCGGGCCCATGACCCTCACCGACGTGGGCACCGCCGCGCCGAGAAGCGACATCAACGCCGACGTCGAGCCCGCGCGGCCCGGCGAGTTCGCAACACCCTCCATAGGCCCCTTTCGCTTGGAGACCCCGGTGATCCTGGCCCCGATGGCCGGGGTCACCGATGTCCCGTTCCGCGAGCTGTGCCGTTCGTTCGGCGCAGGTATCTACGTGAACCAGATGATCACGGCCAGAGCTCTGATAGAGGGCAACGAGACGACTTGGAAGCTGGCCGAGTTCGGCCCAGACGAGAGCCCGCGCAGCATCCAGTTGTACGGCACCGAGGAGCGCAGCATCGGCGAGGCCGTGACCAGGCTGGTCGCCGAGGGACGTGTCGACCACATCGACATGAACTTCGGCTGCCCCGCCCCGAAGGTCACCCGCCTTGGCGGCGGCTCCGCGCTGCCGGTCAAACGCCGCCTGCTGCGCAAGATGATCGAAGCTGCGGTCAAAGCTGCGGGTGACGTGCCGGTGACCATCAAGTTCCGCAAGGGCATCGACGACGATCACCTGACCTTCCTCGACACCGGAGCCATGGCCGCCGAGTTGGGCTGCGCGGCCATTGCACTGCACGGACGAACCGCACGAGATCTCTACAGCGGTCATGCCGACTGGGACGCGATAGGCGAGCTGAAGTCCCATGTGACCGAAATCCCGGTGTTCGGCAACGGCGACATCTGGGAACCCTGGGATGCGCTTCGGATGATGCGCCACACCGGCTGCGATGGTGTCGTCATAGGTCGCGGCTGCCTGGGTAGGCCTTGGTTGTTCCGAGACCTCGCCGCAGTGTTCAGGGGCGAGGAACCCCCTATGCCTCCGAGCCTGCCGGATGTGGGTCGCATCATGATCGAGCACGCCAGCAAGCTGGTCGATTGGTACGGCGACTCGGCTCAGGTACGACAGTTCAGGAAACACGCGATCTGGTACGTGACGGGCTTCCCGGTCGGTGGCGCACGCCGGGCCCGGCTGGCCCAGATCGATTCGATCGCCGAACTCGAGTCGATCGTCGCTGACTTTCCTGCCGCCGAGTTCCCCGCAGAGGCACTGCGGGTCAAGCGGAGTCATACCGGAGGCCCCAAACGGGTCGTCCTACCCGATGGTTGGCTCGACGACATCGACGACGAGACGCCTCTTCCCGCCGAGGCCGGCGAGCACAACTCGGGGGGCTGACTGCCACCTCGGCCCGGCGGGCGTCCCACCAGGGCAATAGAGTGACGTCCCGATGTTTCGCCCCCGCGACCCCCGCCCACGCGCCGAGCGTCAGCCCGAGGATGTTGCCGTCACGTTCGTGACCGACGACCTGGTCGACCGGTTCGCAACCGCCCTCAGGTCGGCCGTTGCGTGTGCGATCGACACCGAGACCGTGTTCATTGAACCTGGCCCCGGGCCTCTTCGGGTGGTTTCGGCCGCGACGCGCGACGCATCGGGAGCCGAGCACGCGTGGGTGGTAGACGCCAACCTGGTCGACCACGTGGCGCTGGCCCAGGCCCTGTCGGGTGTCAACGCGGCGGCCTGGAACGCCGACTTCGACGCGCGGGTCATCGAGCGCGACCTGATCGAGCCCGCTCAGCTGCGCGGCGCCGACGTGCGACCGGTCGAATGGTGGGACGCCCAGTTGGCCGACGCACTGTTGCATCAAGGGGTCACGGGCTTCGGGTTCTACCACGGCCTGGCTTGGGCCGCCGAGTGGTATCTCGGACTGACCGTTCAGGGCAAAGGAACGACTCAGCTGTCCTATCGAGCAGACGGCGATCTGACCCCCGAACAGATCCGCTATGCCGCTGCCGACGCTGTCGAGACCCTGTGGGTCGCCGAGGTCATCGCGTCGAAGATCGACGCAGCAGGGCTGGGTGAGGTGTGTCGCCTCGAGCAGGCGGCGAGGCCGTTTCTGGACTCGATGGAGCGCGCCGGACTGCCCTTCGACTGGCAGGGCTGGAACGGTCACCTCGAACACGTCGAGCAACAGCTTCAATCGGTTTTGAGCCGCATCGCCGAGGTCACGGGCGGAGGCCAGGCGTCACTGTTCTCCGACACTCTCGAACCGTCCTGGAACCCCGGCAGTGAGTCTCAGACCAAAGAGGCACTCAATCGTTACTCGGCAGCCGAGGTTCGCCGTTGGGCCGAGATCCACACCGGCGAGGCCCGGCTGCTGAAGCCGACCGATCCGCTTCGCGCCGACACGCTGGCCGAGATCGGCGGCACCTTGTGCGAGCTTCTCCTCGCATACCGCGAACACACCAAGATCCTCACCACCTACGGCGACAGCATCCACGAACACATCGGGGACGACGGGCGCATCCACCCCGAGTACCTGCAGGTCGTCGGCACCAACACCGGCCGGCTGGCGTCGCGCAATCCGAACGCACAGAACCTGTCACCGCGGATGAAGCCCCACTTTCGCCCAGACGACGATCGTGTCTTCGTACACGCGGATCTGAGCCAGGCCGAGCTTCGGTTCGTGGCCCAGGTGTCGGGCGACACCAGCTTGCGCAAGGCGTTCGCCGACGGCGTCGACGTCCACGAGGCCACCGCCGAGCGGATGTTCAGAGTCGACATGACACTGCTCAAGTCGACCGATCCGGTTCGTCACGCCGAGCTGCGCGCCAAGGCCAAGCGCATCAACTTCGGAATCGTCTATGGACAGCGTGGCGGGGGCCTGGCCCGAAGCCTGTCGCAGTCGGGTGTGCAGACCACATCGGACGAGGGTCGCGAGCTGCTCGACGCGTATCTCGCGGCCTACCCGGGGGTGTCTTCGTGGTGCGACGAGCGCGACGATTTCATCGACAGACTCAGCACCTCCCCCGGCCAGATGGACTGGCAGGCCACACTGCGGCTACACGAACTGTTCCCGGCCATTCGCGAGATCCGTCGCGACCTGCGAGAGGCCCTGCGACGCTGGCCAAGCGTCGAGGAGGTGCACGAGCGCACCGGCCTCGACCTGGACGAGGTGGCTTGGGTGCTGTCGTTTCACGCCCCGGTGGTGTTGACCCACGCCGGCGATCCGTTCTGCTTCGACAGCCTCACCGTCGCCGGCCGCAGGCAGAGGTTCACCATTCACACCGAGGGCCTACTCGCCCGGGCCGCCGCTACCGTCGTCGGCTCGGTCAAACACGGTCCTGGTCTGGTGCGACAGAGGGTTGCGCGCCGCTTCAAGGTTCCGTTCGGCATCGACCCACCCGATCTGACCGACGCCGAGATCGACAAGGTGCTCGAAGAACGTGCGCTCCGCCGTGCCGTCATAGACGCGGTAGCCGACATCATGGGCCCAGAGGCGCTGGATCGTTTGATGAGCAACAGCCTTCAAGGACGCGTGGCCCGCATGGCCAATGCCTACCGAAACGCGCCTATCCAGGGTGGCGTTGCGGACGTGATGCTCGAGGCCTACGGATATCTCCACCACCGGCTGGCCGAGTTCCCCGACACCCGCGGTGTTCAGACAGTCCACGACAGCGTCGTGGTCGAGTGTCCCAGATCCATCGCCAAAGAAGTCGCTGTAGCGGTCAAGTCGTGCCTCGAGGACGCCATGTCCAAGTGGTGCCCTGACGTAACACCGCTGGCAGACACCGACGTTCGGACCTCGTTGAGCGACTCAGACATCGAGTTCACAATCCCCTGACCGTGCGGGCTGCACCGGCGGGCGACCGCCCTCGACCTCGGGTTGTCTGCGAGTAAGGTCAGTTGCCTGTGAGTACGGGAGTTGCGCGGTGGGCGAACTGAGCAAGAGAGTGCAGCGAGTAGCTGCCGCCACCGACGAGCGCGGCGCAGCGTTGTCGCCGCGTGCCGCAGCGCGCGCCGAGCGTCAGAGAGCCTCCCAGGCGGCGCAGGCCGAGCGCGCCGCGCGCATCGAAGCCGACCGGGTCGAGACCGACCGGCGATGCGACCTCGCGAAGATCCTCGA
>JAGQSP010000286.1 GCA_020439485.1 Acidimicrobiales bacterium
CACCGGCACCGTCAACCCCAACTTCAACCTCAACGTCGTCAAGGGGCTGTCCACCGTGTTCAGGGGCATCGGCGTAAACCCGGCGGGTACGCGTCTGGTGTTGGGCGGCCGCTGGAGCAGCATCAGTGGCGTCGCCACCGGCCCCACCGCCGTCATAAACATCGCCAACCCCAACGCACCATTCCTCACCGCCCACCGATCGACCGGCACGGTGGCGACGATGGATCTCCAGGACGCATCTGTCAGCCCCGACGGCACCAAGATCGCCCTGGCCTACGGCACTGCAACGGTGTCCGACTATGTGTACGTCTTCGACACCGTCGAACAGACGGTCAGCTATCGGTGGCGCAAGTTCATGCGCGATTCGAGCTTTGGTGTGGGCATGACCGACGACATCGTCTACGTCGGCGGCCACTTCTGCAAGATCGACGCGGGTCCAGGCCCCACCGACACCATGGCGCCCAACGGAATCGATTTCTGCACTGGTGTCTTCTACCCAGGCGGTGCCTGGCGCACTCAGCTGGCCGCGCTCAGCGCCAACGACGGCACACCACTCACCTGGAACCCCGGCAACAACACCTTCCGCGGCGCCCGCGAAATCACCGTCACCGAACGAGGGCTACTGGTCGGCTACGACGGCGACCGCACCAACGGCTTCCTCGTCGGCCCCCTCGCCTTCTTCGACTACGTGGCCGGCAACGACAATCAAGCGCCTGGCAACGTGACCATCACCCAGCCTCAGGTGAACCAGGAGGTCGTGACCCCGGTGCACGTCGAGGCGACCGCCACCGACAACACCGGTGTGGTCGTGTACGAGGTCAGGTGGCAGAACTCCAACGGCCAATGGGTGCAGGCCGACGGTTCGCTCGGCGCCAACGCGTATGCCTTCGTCGTGGCTGCCAACCAGAACGGCGACCTGTCGACCGACTTCGCCATCAACCCCCAGGGCATCTACACGCTCAGCATCAAGGCGCGTGACGCCGCCGGCAACCGGTCCAGCACTTGGTCCACTCGAACGGTCAATGTCGACGACGGTTTCGTCGACCCGCCCCAGTCGTGCACGGCTGTCATCTACGCAGATGGTCGAGCCGAGATCAGCTGGGATGCCGTGAACATCCCCGACTATCAGGTGCGCCGCAATGGCAACTGGATAGCAACCGTCACCGGCACCAGCTACACAGACTTCGGCGCCACCATGGCGACCGACTACTCGATCCGTATCTGGCCTGGAGCCGGCCCGGCCGATACCCCGTGCAACAACGTCGACGGCGGCGGCGCCAGCTGCCAGGCGGTCATTACAGCGTTCACCGCTGTGCTCGACTGGGACACCGTGCCCGGCAACCCGAGCTACCAGATACTCGTCAACGGCATCTGGCAGGGCCAGACCAACGGCACCACGTACACGCTGGCCGGGTCGCTCGCCGACACATTCACCATCAGATACTGGCTGGCCGGAACACCGTTCGACCTCGACTGCAACAACGTCGACGGCGGAGGCAACGAGGGTCCATCGTGTACAGCCGCCGTTACCGGAGGCACGGCCGTTCTGACCTGGGACACGATCGATGGCAACCCGGCCTATCAGATCCTGAAGAACGGCATCTGGCAGGGCCAGACCAACGGCACCACATACACGCTGGCCGGGTCGCTCGCCGACGCCTACACCATCAGATACTGGCTGGCCGGATTCCCATTCGATCTCGAGTGCGACAACGAAGATGGTGGTGCAGGGCCCAGCTGCTCGAAGGTGGCCGCGGCCGGAAACGTAGAGCTGACCTGGGACCCGGTTCCGAACAACGCCAGCTACTTCGTGCGACTCAACGGCGTTTGGCTGGCCACCGTGAACGGCACCAGCTACACCCACGCGGGTGGCAACATCGCCGACGACTACTCGATACGGGTGTGGCTGGCCGGTACCCCGGTCGACATCAACTGCACGCAGTAGGCGACAGCGCTAGCCTCGGTTTCGAAGCCACACCAGCGAACGAAACCGAGGTGCCGCTGTGGCGCCACCATCGTCAACCTCATCAAAGACCCGCAGGCGGCTGTGGCAGCTGGCCGTGGGCTCGGTGGCCCTGGCCACGACCATCGGCTTGTTGCCCACGCCGGCCGTAGATCTGGCCGAGCCCGCAGCAGCCCAGACTCCGTTGGTGCCCGAGACGCCTTCGACCGGTTATCCGGTGATCCAGTACTCGGGCACCTACGAGGTCTTCGCTGCTGATCAGGTTGGTGACTACATCTTGTCTGGTGGCGATTTCCAGCAGGTCCGCCTACAGAACGGCACCCTGAT
>JAGQSP010000287.1:0-3224 GCA_020439485.1 Acidimicrobiales bacterium
CAGCGTGTCGCTGCGGCCGTCGAATAAGGCACAATGCTCTAATGATCTCCGCCTTCGTGTTGATCCAGGCCCGCCCCGATGCCATCTCCGGGTTGGCTTCGACGATCGCCAACCTGAAGGGTGTTCGCGAGGCCCACAGCGTGGCCGGCGGCGAAGCCGATCTGGTTGCGGTGCTGGCCGTGGCGAACCACGAGGGGGTCGCCCGAGTTGTTACCGACGGGATCGCCAAGCTCGACGGAGTCATCTCGACACGCACGCTCATTGCGTTTCGCTCGTTCTCGCAAGAAGAGTACGCGGCAGCGTTCGACGGCTTTGGTGACTAGACCGCCAGGCCCCTGGCGGTGCTCAGCAGCAGGCTGCTGACCCTGCGAGGGTCTTCGTACATCATCGAGTGACCCGCTCGTTCGAGCACCACCACCGTCGTATCCGCCATCGCCTCGATCAGAGGTCCGGCAGCGCGCCCAGGCGTCATCTTGTCCTCGGCACCAACCACGATCGTCGCGCGAGCCTGCACGGCAGCGGCCGCCTCGAGCGCACCGTCGTATGAGGCGCAGGCCAACAGGTCGCCCGCCAAAACCCCCGGTGGCGACATCTCGACGAGGGCCCGCATGGCCCCCAGCATCGCCTGGCCGGGATTGGGGTTGGGCCCCAGCTTCGACCCGGGGTGGTGGCTCCAGCCCGCCATCAGGGCAGCGGCCGCAGCCACATCGTTGTCGGCGGCCTTCAGCAGATCGGGGTGCACGGGCATGGCCGCCGCTGTGCCCATCAGCACCAGACCCTTCACAAGGTCGGGCCTCGATGCTGCGGTTTCGAGGGCGACGAAGGTTCCCATCGAGTGTCCGACGATCAGGGCCTGACCCATGTCGACGGTCTTGATGAAACGACCCAGCCATGCGCCCATCTCGGCGACCGAGGCAAGCGCCGGGCCCTCGCTGAATCCGTGACCTGGAAGATCGACGGCCAGTGCCGCCACACCACGGTGGGCCAGATAGCGGGTCTGTAGTTGCCACACGGTCGAGTCCATGCCGGCGCCGTGAACCAACACGACCAGTGGCCAGCCGGGTCGAGGCTCGACACCGCCGGTCGCGGCGTGGGCCCGCTTGGAATCGACATCGAAGTTCACCGCTGGCTCGCTTTCAGCGCCCGCGCCAGATCGGACACGATGTCGGTTGGGTCCTCCAGGCCAACCGACACCCGTATGAGATCCTCGCCGATTCCGGCAGCGGTCAGTTCGTCTGCGGTCATCTGGCCATGGGTCGTGCTGGCTGGATGGATCACCAAGGTCTTGGCGTCGCCGACGTTGGCAACGTGTGACGCCAGTTGGCACGACTCGATGAACTTGCGTCCCGCCGGGCGTCCACCCGCTATGCCGAAACTGAACACCGAGCCCGTCCCGCGCGGAAAGAGCCGTTGGGCGAGATGGTGATCCGGGTGTGATTCGCGGCTGGGGTGGGCCACCCACGAGACAGCGTCGTTGCTTTCGAGCATGTCCAGGACGGTGATGGTGTTCGAGACGTGTTTGTCCATTCGCAGCGACAGCGTTTCGAGTCCCTGCAACAGTTGGAATGCGTTCATGGGGCTCATCGCTGCGCCGAAGTCTCGCAACCCCTCTGCCCTGGCTCTGGTGGCCAGCGCCAACGGGCCGAACTCCTCGTGAAAGCAGACCCCGTGATATCCCGCATAGGGCTCTGTCATCGTCGGGAACTTGCCGGATCGGGTCCAGTCGAAGCGACCTCCGTCGACCAGGACGCCGCCCAGCGCCACTCCGTGACCGCCGATCCACTTCGTTGCCGAGTGCATGACGATGTCGGCGCCGTGCTCGATGGGCCGCACCAGGTACGGGGTGGCGAACGTCGAGTCGACCATCAAGGGAACGGAGTTGCCATGGGCGACCTCGGCGATTGCGGCGATGTCCAACACCTCGCACCGCGGGTTTCCGATCGTCTCGGCAAAGACCAACTTCGTGTTGGGCCCGATGGCGCCGGCAAAGGCCGCAGGATCGCGCGGATCGACGAAGGTGGTTTCGATACCGAACCTGGGCAAGGTCAGGCTTAGCATGTTGAAGCTGCCGCCGTAGATGTTCTTCGACGCCACGATGTGGTCGCCGGCCGACAGCAACGTGGCGACCGCCAGGTGCATTGCCGCCATCCCGCTGGCGGTGCCGAGCGCGGCGACTCCGCCTTCGAGGGCTGCCATCCGCTCTTCGAAAGCCGCGACCGTCGGATTTGATATGCGGCTGTAGATGTGGCCCGGCGATTCGAGGTTGAACATCGCCGCAGCGTCATCCGCGCTGTCGAACTCATATGACGTCGTGAAATAGATCGGCTGAGCGCGGGCGCCCGTAGTCGGGTCGCTTCGCTGGCCCGCGTGCAGGCTCAGCGTGTCGAAGCGGTGAAGATCGGGTTCGACCACGAGCACCTCCTGTGGCCGAGACCGTAGCGCCTCTGACAGATCGGCTCAGCCCAGGAAACGAGACCGCTCGTCTGGTGTCGGCAGCCGACAGGTCTCACGCTTGCCGAACCACCTGTACCGGTTGTTTGCCATCAGGCGGTATAGCCGGTCGCGCAGAGGCCGAGGCACCACCCAAAGAAGCTTCGCCAGCCGCCACGGGAACGGTAGGTGAGATGCGATACGAACCACAGCCGTCGACTCAGAAGACACACGGTCGGCCTCGACGAAGTAGATCGTGTCGACGCCGATGCGGGCTTTGCCGATCAGGCTCGACCCCGTAGGGCTCTGATTCGATGCGAAACGCAGCCGCCCGCGCCGATCCAGGCGCACGAGCAGGTCCACCGCTTTGTTGCACAGATTGCAGACCCCATCGAATACCACCACGGGGTAGCCGGTGCTAGCCGGGTGGTGGGGAGGGTGGTCGGGTGAACTCACCCTGTCAGTATTCCTGCTGCCGGCCGATGTCGGGCCTACAGGCCAACGGTGGCGACGGCGCTGGTCGATGACGCCAGGATCTTGCTGGCATCGTCGGGGCGGCCGAGCAGGAAGCCCTGCACGTATGCGACGCCCGACGCTTTCAAGTTCGTCAGCTGGGCCTCGGTCTCGACGCCTTCGGCAACTATTGGTGCGCCAAGTGCCGATGCGATGGACACGATCGCTCCCAGAATCGCGCACGGCTCGCCGGGACTGCACGATGTCTGCTCTCTCATCTCGCCCAGCATCATCAGCAACGACCGGTCGATCTTCAATATGTCGAACGGGAGTGTCAGCAG
>JAGQSP010000287.1:3310-5885 GCA_020439485.1 Acidimicrobiales bacterium
GCCACCGTTTTCGAGCATGGCCGTCTCGGTGACCTCGAGCACCAGGCGCCCTGGCTCGATTCCGAACTCGTGAAGCATCGCGAGGACACCATCGGCGAAGCGGGGTTCGCTGATCTGTCGATTGGAGACATTGACCGAGACCTTGACCGAGCTGTCCATCCCCGCTGCATCCCAGGCTTGGATCTGTTCGAGGGCGCCAGCGAGCACCCAGTGCCCGATTTCGCAGATCAGGCCCGACTTCTCGGCGACGGGGATGAACTCGGCAGGCGAAACCGAGCCCAGTACGGGACTGTCCCAGCGCAACAAGGTTTCGACGCTGCTGAGCCGGCCGTCCGTTGTATCGAAGATCGGCTGGTAGACGAGCCTGAACTCGCGATCGAAATCAGCCGACCGCAGCGCCCTGCCCATTGCATTGAACGCGTCGAGTTCGTGGTTCATCTGAGGCTCGAAGACAACAGCCATATCACCGCCGCGGCGTTTGGCCTCGTAGAGGGCTGTGTCGGCGTGGCGCAGCATGTCGTCGGAGCGTTCGGCGTCGTCGACGATGGCGATGCCGATGCTGGTGCGCAGGCTTTCGGACCGCTCGTGTAGACGGAACGGGAGCCGCATCGTTTCGAGCAGCCTCTCGGCCAGCTTCATGACCGCATCGATGTCGCGGGCCCGCGAGGCCACCAGCGCAAACTCGTCACCACCCAGCCGAAGCAGGGTCTCGTCGTCGCGCAACACATCGGACAGGCGTCTTGTCACCAACTGCAGCAGCCGGTCTCCGGCGGCGTGCCCGAGAGTGTCATTGGTCGCCTTGAAGCCGTCGAGGTCCAGCATCAACAGGGCCGCGACACCGGTTCCGTTGCGAACCGTGGCCTTTGCGCGCTCGAGCTCGGGCTCTAGGGCACGACGGTTGGGGAGACCTGTCAGCTCATCGATCAGGGCCTGGCGCTGCAGGGTCGACTTGAGCGCCAGTTCGTGGGTTACGTCGCGCATGGTCACCAAGTGACCGTCGACCAATGTGTCGTCGGTGAGATCCGATACCCGCACCTCGAAGCTGTGAAGGTCACCCGAGTCGACGTGGAGCCTGAACACGCGAGACCGCCGTATTGCCCCCTCGCCCCGAAGATGGCGGTGCAGCGATACACGCTCTAGTGCGGTGGTGTGGGCGACGATGTCGTCGATCGTGCGGATGGCGTTGGGTCCGAAGGTCCGCGAAAGCGAAGCCGACGCGTAGCTCAGTGAACCGTCGGGCGCGATGACGACGATCACCTCGGGCGAGTCGTTCAAAAGGGCCTCGGTGCGAAGCCCAGCCTTGATTTCGGCCCTTGCCGCCAACTCGTCGCGCTGCACCCGCTGGCGCCACCGCATCGATGTGGCGGCGGCCAGCATCGCAGCCGTGAAGGACACGATCGATGCATAGCGCGCACGGGTCTCGGCCTGGTCGGCCATGTTCGAAGCCCGCGTAGCTGCGGCATCGAGAAGTATCGCCAAGTCGTCGTGGTCGTGTGGTGGCATTTCGCCGACGTCTCCGCTGCGCAGCGCCATCCCGCAGTTGACGATCGCAGTGATCTCGGCGTCGGCGAGTGAGCGTTCGTCGGAGTCCAGCCTGGCCAGCGCACGGTCGTGTTCGCCGTCCAGCGTTGCCAGAGCTTCCGCCAGGCCACGGTTGTCGAGGGACCCCGTGGCTCCGTACATGGCGTCGGCGAAGGCGACCGTCGCCGCAGAGTGCCTGAGGTTGTTGGCCTCATTCGCGGCCGTCCGGTGTGAAATGGCCGAACTGGTCGTGGTCCAAGAGATGACCACCGCTCCTAGAACGGCCGCTATGGCGAGCACAGGCGCAGATATCACTGCCGACCGCAGACCCCTGCGGCCTCTGGAGGGGGCTTTCCAGAACACCCGAATCTGATCGGTGTCTTAGGTTCGAACCTTTACCCAGATCTCCCGTGTGGGGAATCGTGGTCACCCCAAGGGGGTTATCAAGCACACTGCGGACTCACCGGCTGCAGCAAATGTCCTCACTAGACTCGACAGTCGCCCGAGACGCACCACGAGAGGCATCGATGTCAGAAGTTCGCAACACCATCATCATCGGCTCAGGTCCAGCCGGCCTGACCGCCGCCGTGTACACGGCGCGTGCCAATCTCTCGCCGCTCGTCATCGAGGGCGAGCCGTCGTCGACATCAGATCAGCCGGGCGGACAGTTGATGCTGACGACCGAGGTCGAAAACTTTCCCGGCTTTCCCGAAGGTGTGATGGGTCCCGAGCTCATGCAGAACATGCGTGGCCAGGCCGAGCGCTTCGGCGCCGAGATCCGCACCGAGAAGGTTTCTCGCGTGGACCTTTCGCAGCGCCCGTTCCGGGTCTGGGTGGGCGATCCCGATGCCGCCGAGCCGACCTATACGGCCCGGTCGATAATCGTCGCCACCGGGGCCCAGTCGCTGATGTTGAATCTCGACCGCGAGGTCGAGCTGATCGGCCACGGGCTGTCGACTTGCGCCACCTGTGACGGGTTCTTCTTCCGAGAGCAGGAGATCGCCGTCGTGGGGGGTGGCGACTCGGCCATCGAGGAGGCCACCTTCCTCACCAA
>JAGQSP010000288.1:0-879 GCA_020439485.1 Acidimicrobiales bacterium
ACGTCGATGTGCATGCGGCTGCGCTGAGGGCGCGGAACGTCCATCTTCTGGAAAAAGATCGTGGGGCCGCTTCGAAGCGGATCTACGAGAAGCCGATCGCCTACACGGCGATAGCCGCCCATGACAGCAGCCCAGAACGGAGCGCAGGCTTCGATGTCGGTCACGTCGATGGTGACCTCGATCGATTGCGACGCCGTGGGTTCGCAGGTGGCACCGGCGGCCGACGAGAGCCGGGAGACTTCGCGGGCCAAGTCGACGTCTAGTTCGCTGAGACCGCCGATCTCGTGCGTGGTCAATGTGACCCTGACGCGGTCGGGGTAGAGGATCGTGATGTCGGGATGGTGAACCGCTTGTTCGGCAGCGTCAGCGATTCGTTCGGCGAGGTTGGCGGCGGCGGGGAACGATCCGGCGCGGAAGTCGGAGTGGATGGCGCCGAGGTGGTAGCGCCAGTCTTCGAGCCCTTCGAGTTGGGCGAATCGGTCAGGGTCTACGGGTGTGGGCGCCATACGATTCAGGCTGTCACATCGCGCCGGTAGGCTCGGACTCCGTGGCCTATCAATCTCTGTATCGACGCTTTCGCCCGCAGCGCTTCGACGAGGTCGTGGGGCAATCGCACCTGGTTGCGGCTCTGAAGAACGCGGTGCGAGACGATCGGGTGGGTCACGCCTATCTGTTCAGCGGACCGCGCGGCACCGGCAAGACCTCGACGGCGCGCATCCTGGCCAAGGCTCTCAACTGCGAGAACCTGGGCGCCGACGGTGAACCGTGTTGTAACTGTCCGGCCTGTTTGGCCATCGAGAACGGCAACTCGATGGACCTCTACGAGCTCGACGCAGCGTCCAATCGGGGCATCGACGATGTCAAGGACCTGGTCCGCAG
>JAGQSP010000288.1:973-1678 GCA_020439485.1 Acidimicrobiales bacterium
ACGCTCGAGGAACCTCCGGGCCATGTGGTGTTCGTGTTGGCAACCACCGACCCTCAGAAGGTGCTGCCGACGATCCGCAGCCGCACCCAGCACGTCGAGTTGAGCCTCATCGGTTCGGCCGAGCTTTCGCAGCATGTGCGCGAGATCGCATCCAAGGCGGGGATCGAGGTCGGCGACGACGTCATCGATCACGTTGTCAAGCGTGGCGGAGGATCTGCGCGCGACACACTTTCGGCGCTCGATCAGGTCATTGCTGCGGGCGGCATCGCCGACGATCACATCCCGGTCGACGCCCTGGTCGATTCGCTCGCCAGCTCAGACAGCGCCGCGGCGTTGCAGGCCGTCGCCGGCGCGGTGTCCTCTGGCGCCGACCCTCGCGAGCTGGTCGAGGCGCTCACCCGGCATCTGCGCGACATGTTCCTGGTCAAGCAAGGTGCGGCGCCGCCCGAATTACCCGCCTCGATGGTCGAGCACCTCGACCAGCAGGCGTCAGGGCTTGGCGCCGGCCTCATCGTTCGAGCTCTCGAGACGCTGGGTACTGCTCTGGTCGACGCTCGCCAGGCTGCCGATCCTCGCCTGGTTGTCGAGGTTGCACTGGTCAAGCTGACCTCGGCGCAGGCCTCGGGTTCGGTCGATGCCCTGATAGCGCGCATCGAGCGGCTCGAGGCCGCGCTGGCGTCCGGTGTCTCGGCCACCGCACCCCCG
>JAGQSP010000289.1:0-3559 GCA_020439485.1 Acidimicrobiales bacterium
GCGCGGACGCGGCTACGCGTGCGCGTTCAAGAACGTCGGCTTCTCGTTCGGTTTCCCCGAACGCTGCGAGGCGACCATCGTGCTGCACGGCGATCCCGAGGACGAGTCTCCCGCCTACGCCGAGCTGTTCCATGCCGGAGCCGAGGTGGGCCAGGGAGCCCACACCGCCTTCCTGCAGATGGCTGCCGAGGCCGTAGGCATCGATGTAGACCAGGTCCGCGGTCACTTCTCGGATACCGCCACGTCGGGCGACTCGGGTTCGGCGTCGGCATCGCGCCTGACGTTCATGGCAGGCAACTCGATATTGGGCGCAGCCGAAGAGGCCGAGAAGGCATGGCGACGCGGCGACAGGCCGGCCCGGGGCCACTTCCGCTATGTACCGCCGCCCACCGAGCCCCTCGACCCCGAGACCGGCGTGTGCAACCCCAACTTCAGCTACGGATACGTGGCCCAGGCCGTCGACGTAACGGTCGACACCGAGACTGGCCACATCGTCGTAGATCGGGTTGTGAGCACCCACGACGTCGGCCGGGCGATCAACCCAGACCTGGTGGTGGGCCAGATCGAAGGTGGAGTGGTTCAGGCCCACGGCTATGCCATCAGCGAGAGGCTTCGGGTCGACCAGGGTCGCGTGCTGAACCCCAGGCTCAGCACCTACCTGATTCCTGGCATCGCCGACATACCCACCGAGATCAAATCTGTGGTGCTGGAGCTGGCCGACCCTCGCGGCCCTTGGGGCGCACGCGGTATGGCAGAGATGCCGATGATGACCTACGCACCCGCCGTCACGGCCGCGCTCCATGACGCCACCGGGGTCTGGTTCGATTCTTTCCCCCTCACACCCGATGTGGTGCTGGCAGCGCTGGCACAGTCGGCGAGGTAGACGACAGCACCTCCAGCTACTGTCTTGGCCTTGCACGAGTCGACAAAAGCACGGCCCTCACTGGGAGCGGTCTTTCAGCAGCCCGGCTACAGGCAGGTCTGGCTCACGAACATGTTGTCGTCGCTGGCCAACGGCTCCAGCCGCTTCATCTTCGTGTGGCTGATCAAGGACCTGACCGACTGGGATCCGGCGGCTGCGTTGCTGGGGATTGCGATAGGCCTCCCGGCGCTGCTGCTGTCGGTGCCCGGCGGCTCACTGGCCGACAGGCTGGCTCCGTCGAAGATGGGGCGAATACTGCTGGCCGCATCGGCATTGCTCTTCGGCCTCACCGCAGTGGTGGCGTCGACCGACCTCATCTCGGTGCCCGTCGCAGTGGGGCTGGCGTTCCTGACCGCGGTGCCGTTGGCCATGCTGATGCCCATGTTGCAGGCCGTTGTGCCCGCGCTGATTCCCCAACACCAACTGCTGCAGGCGGTTGCTTTGCAGAACATGGGCCTGATGGCCGGAATGATCATCGGTGCGTTCGCCGGCGGGGCCATCATCGTCGTTTTCGACACGGCGGGCGCCATCTTCTTCCTCGCCGGGGTGTGCCTGCTTGCGCTGGTTGCCATGTCGCGGGCTCAGCTGCCCGACGCGCCGGCCAAACGATCGGCGACCCCGGCGGTGTCGATGGCCACGGTCGCACGCGAAGCGCTGTCGACCGAGCCGCTGCGAACCCTGCTGTTCCTCACGGTCATCACGGGCGTCACGATGGCGGCCAACATGATTCTGATACCCGTGATCGCCAGGGACGTTCTGCAGGTCAATGCGTTGAAGGCCGGCCTCATCAACGCCCTGATGGGTGTGGGGATGATGATCACATCGGTGCTGCTGGCCCGGCGTGGGCAGCTCGCCCGCCCCGGCCGCACCATGCTGGTGACCCTGTCGGCCGGGCTGGGCACCGGCCTGTTCCTGCTGGGTTGGTCGGACGTGTTCGCCCTGACGGTGTTGGTCGCCTTCATGTGGGGTGGCGCCGGCGGCATCGCCATGGCGCTGCTGCGAACCCTGACCCAGCTCAACACTCCAAGCGATCGCATGGGCCGGGTGATGGGCTTGGCCACCCTGGCCCAGTTCGGGGCATTTCCCCTGGGCGCACTGGTGCTGTTCGGGCTGGTAGGCGTCACCGGCCCCGCCAACGCGATGATGATCACCGGGGCTTTCGTGTCGCTGGCCATCTGGAGCCAATGGTTGCGCCCCGTGCTGCGCGACAGCTGACGCCGTCTCAGGCTGCGGCGGTGCGGCGCTGGCTGGGCGCGAGCACCGTGTACATCAGCACCAGGCCCAGGCTCGACACGGCTGCCATGGCCAGAAAGGCCGTCCGATACGAGCTGGCCTCGACGACCCGCCCGAAGGCCGGTGACGACAGGGCGACTGCGAGATCCATGAACATGGTGAAGGTGGCCATCGCAGACGCCCTCTGGGCTGGGCTGACTCCGTCGACGGCCACCGGCATCATCGAGGGAGTCTGCAGAGCCATGCCCCCGGCCATGATCACAGCGGCCACGAACACGCCAGGGACCGACGCCCACAAGGCCGCGACAAGCACCCCGGCAACCACCAGACCCAGGGCGATCGTGCCGGCCGTGACGGGACCCAGAGCGTCCGGCAGTCGTCCGAACACCACGCGGGCAAACGCGATGGAGATGGACGACGCCATGAACACCGGCGCCACCTTGTCCATGCCGATCGTCTCGCCATAGAGCGGCAGGAAGCTGCTGAACGACGCGTAGGCAGCCACTCCGAAGGCAGCGACCAGCCCTGGGGCCACACCCTTTGGGTGCACCCAACGAGGCTTGTCGTCGCCGATGTCGCCGGGCCTGTGGGGCAACAACAGCCCAACGCCGGCGCCCGCCAGCGACAGCGCTCCGAGCATCCACCACACGGCGTCGTAAGAGGTTGCGTCGTGAACCGCTTCGCCCAGCACCGGACCCAAGCCAAGCCCAAGGTGAAAGGCGACCAGGATGTAGCTGGACGCCTCGCCCCGGCGAGCGACCGGCGCCAGCTCGATGGCCAGCACCGTCGAGCCGGTCATGAGGGCTGCCTGCGAAGTGCCCAAGACCAGCCGGGCTACGACGGCCCCGGCCACCGAATCGGTCAGCGCCAAGATGGCCATGCCGACCGTGGCGATGACACAGCCGCACACCACCAGCAGCCGCGCGCCGCGCCGTCCGCCCAACCGACCCCAGCCGACCCTGGTGACCAGTGCAGATACCGCGAAGACGCCCACCACCAGCCCCGCCGTCGACTCGCTGCCGCCCAGGTCGTCGACCACATATTCGGGCAGCAACGGGTTGGACGCCCCCATCCCGAGGAAGTACAGCGATGTCGCCGCGGCGACGGTCAGGAACTCGCGGGTCAACAGCCGCTGATCGTTGCCTGCCGACGACGTCGAAGACTGCGAACTCGAAGAGTTGGTCATTGGATTTCCCGAAGATAGGGCTGGTAGGGCGCCGGACCAAAGCTGCTAGCTTCGCCCGACATGTCGCAGCTGTTCGACCCGATCGAGTTCGCCCGCGGTCCGGCCATGCCGAACCGGTTCATGTTGGCACCGCTGACCAACTGCCAGAGCCACCCAGACGGAACCTTGTCTGATGAAGAACACCGCTGGCTGACCATGCGGGCCGAGGGTGGCTACGG
>JAGQSP010000289.1:3625-6438 GCA_020439485.1 Acidimicrobiales bacterium
TTCGCCGACTCGCACATCGAGAACCTGTCTCGGCTGGCAGCCGACATCAAGTCGCACGGTTCGGTTGCGCTGGTGCAGCTGCACCACGCCGGAAACCGATCGCCTGAAGACCTGATCGGCACAACCCCGGTCAGCGCCAGCGACGACCCCGAGACCGGGGCTCGCGGCCTGTCGACTCCCGAGGTCGAGCAGCTGATCGACGACTTCGTTGCCGCTGCGGTGCGAGCCCAAAGCGCGGGCTTCGACGGTGTCGAACTGCACGGCGCACACGGCTACATCCTCTGCCAGTTCCTCAGCTCGGAGCTGAACCAGCGAGATGACCGCTTCGGTGGGGACTTGGCAGGTCGCAGCCAGATCTTCTTCGACATACTCGACGGCGTACGCGAAGCCACAAACCCAGACTTCATCGTCGGCGTGCGGCTGTCACCCGAGCGATTCGGCATGAAGCTGGCCGAGATCCGCGAACTCAGCCAGCAACTGATCGACACCGGGCAGATCGACTTCCTAGACCTCTCGTTGTGGGACTGCTTCAAGGAGCCGGTCGAAGAGGAATGGCAGGGACGATCGCTGTGCGAGGTTGCGACCGAACTCGACCATCGCACCGATCCCTCCGGCCGGCACATACCCGTGGGGGTCGCCGGAAAGATCCACGATCCAGCCGACGCCGAGCGGGTGCTCGAGCTAGGCGCCGACTTCGCAATTCTGGGCCGGGTGGCGATCTTGCACCACGACTACCCCACCCGCCTCGCCACCGACGCCCAGTTCCTGCCCGTGCGTCCTCCGGTCACCGCGGCCTACCTCGAGGCAGAGGGCCTGTCGCCGGCCTTTGTCGAGTACATGGGCCGCTGGAAGGGATTCGTAGCCGACTAACGGTTGAACGCGAAGCGGGTGGCGGGTTGAACCCGCCACCCGCATGCTCTTGGGGGAGAAGATTTTCGGAACGCCGAAGCGCCGCGCGTCAGGCCGGCGTCAGCGCAGACCAGCCGTTGTAGCCACCGATGACGTCGGTCACGTCGGCAAACCCGTTGAGGCGCAGCCAGCTGGAGGCAACCGAGCTTCGCTGTCCGCTGGCGCAATAGACCACCACGGGACGTCCCGAGTCGAGCTCGTCGGCTGCCCTGGCAGGAAGCTGGGCCAGCGGGATCAACTGGGCGCCGGGGATAATGCCTTCGGCCGTCTCGCCCGGGTTGCGCACGTCCAGCAGCTGCACGGCGTCGAGGTCGAGACCGGCAACGTCGTTGACTACCATGCGAGGCGCCTCGGCGACCAGCGATGGGTGAGACAACATCGACTGCTCGTAGTACGAGACATGGCCCACTACCCGATCGAAGCCGATGCGGCCCAACCTGATCATCGCCTCGATGTGCGAACCGTCGTCGCCAACGACCACGATGTCCTGGTCGGCAGACACGACCATGCCGGCCTGCTCGGCGTAGCGCCCGTCGAGGGGAACATTCACTGCTCCGCGCACGTGGCCGACGGCGAACTCGAGCGGCGATCGTGTATCGATGATGACGAATTCGCCTTCGCCAGCACGCCGGTGAGCTTCTTCGAGCGGCATCTCAGGGATGCTCTGCGACTCGTCGAAGACGTCGTGCACCTTGCGGTTGGTGATTGCGTCGTGGAGGAAGTAGGCCGGGGCGGCCGGCTGGCCCTCGGTGACGATGTCGACGAACTGCTCCTTGGTCATCGGCTTCAGCGCGTAGTTGTCGCGCTTTTGAGCCCCGATGGTGGTGTGGGGGTCGCTGCCCAGGGCCTTGCCACAAGCCGAGCCGGCGCCGTGACCGGGGTACACGATGACATCGTCTGGCAGCGTCTTGAGTCGGTTGAGCGAGTCGTACAGCATCGAACCGAGCTGTTCGGCGGTGAAGCCGATGGCGCCCAGCAGATCGGGGCGGCCGACGTCGTTCACGAACAGGGTGTCGCCGGTGAAGATCGCGTGTGGAGCTTCGTCGTCGGCGTTCTCGAACACCAGATAGGTGGTCGACTCGGGGGTGTGCCCCGGGGTGTGCCAGGCCTCGATGGCCACGTCGCCCAGCACGATGCGCTCGCCGTCGGCGAGGTTGCGGATCTCGAACTCGGTCTTGGCGCCCTCGCCGAACACGATCTCGGCACCGGTGGCCTGCGCCAATCCGAGGTGGCCCGAGACGTAGTCGGCGTGGAAGTGGGTCAACAAGACGTGGCCGATGGTGAGGCCACGCTCTTCGGCGTCTGCGAGGTACTGCCCTATGTCTCGCTGAGGGTCGATGACGACCGCCTTGCCGCTCTTCTCGTCACCCACGAGATACGACGAGATCGACAGGCACGGAAGTTGGTACTGCTCGATGATCATTTTGCTTCTCCCCTCATGATCTGAGGACGAATGTACAATTGTTCGGACAATTGTGCAACCCCATCTCGGCTGGGTTCTATTCCCGGGCCCCGAGTAGCGTCGATCGATACCGCCACACCACCGAACGACACACCATCAGAAGCAAACGACAACGAGGAGTCCCGACCATGGGAGAGGCCTACATCATCGACGCGTGCCGCACGCCACGAGGCATCGGCAAGCAGGGGAAGGGCGCGCTGGCCCACCTGCATCCGGGCCACCTCGGCCGCACCGTTCTGGAGGCGCTGGTTCAGCGCAACGGCTTCGACACCGCCGATGTCGATGACGTCATCTGGGGAACCAGCTCGCAGGTCTGCGAACAAAGCGGCGACCTGGGGCGCATGTCGGCTCTCGACGCCGGCTACGACATCACCGCCAGCGGTGTCACCCTCGACCGCTTCTGCGGCTCGGGCATAACCGCCACCAACTTCGCCGCCAACGC
>JAGQSP010000290.1:0-3687 GCA_020439485.1 Acidimicrobiales bacterium
CCCACGCCGAGGGCGGCAACCAGGGCGTCGATTCCCTTGGCCGTCAATACACCTCCGCCAATCCCGAGAGCCGAAGCCAAGGTGCCGATGACGACCGACTCGCCCATGACCGAGCGGCGTATCTGCGATGGCGAGGCTCCGAGGGTTCGAAGCAGGGCCAGCTCGCGGGTTCGCTGGCCGATGACGATCGCGAAGGTGTTGTAGATGATGAACATCGAAACGAACAGGGCTACACCACCAAAGCCCAGCAAGATGTTCTGCACGATGTCGACCGCCTCGGTGAACTCGGCGGTGGTCTCGGCCAGAACGGTGGCGTTGTCGACGACCTCCAGCCCGGGCACCACTGCAGCGATCTGCGCCTGCACTGTGGCGACATCTGCATCCGGCGCGACCCGTACCTCGACGGTGTCGATTCCGTCCTTGTCGAACAGGTCGGCCGCTTCGTCGGTGTTCATCGCCATCAGCAGCGAACCCAGGGTTGTGTTCTGCGGCCCGAACGTGAACGTGCCGGACAGTCGCAAGCTGGCCAGACCGCTGGGCGTGAACACGTCATACACATCGCCGACGACAAAGCCGTGGTCGGCTGCCGAGTCGATATCCATCACGAACTCGCCCGGCAGGGGCGCGGCTCCGGTCACCAGCTCGAAGGGGCTCATCTGGGCGTCTTCGGCCCAGTTGAAGGCGAGCTGTGGCGGGCCGTATATCGATATCGGCTCACCATCGGGCGGTATCGGTCTGACGGCCGACTCCCCGGCTTCGATGTTGGCCTGGGCGGCGGCGACCCCATCGACTTGGGCGATGACGTCCACCAGTTCGGGCGGCAGCGGCGGCGGGTCGCCGAAGTCGGATACGGCTCGCACCTGGATGTCCACTCCAGACGTGATGTCTTGGGAAACGCCGGTGAAGCTGCGGCGAAGACCATCGCCTAGCACCAGGGCCGACACCACGAAACTGACCGCCAGCACCACGCCGAAGGTGGTGAGGGCGAAACGGATCTTGTTGGCTTGAAGGCCTTTGAGCGTGAGTTTCAACATGAGAGAAGTGCTTTCTTTGAGATGTTCCTGGTTGCTGGTCAGCCGAGCCGACGCATGGCGTCGATGACCGCGTCCGAAGTGGGGTTGTGCAACTCGTCGGTGATGCGCCCGTCGGACAGGAAGAGCACCCGATCCGAATACGAGGCCGCCACCGGGTCGTGAGTGACCATCACGATCGTCTGCCCCAGGTCGTCCACCGCGTGACGCATGAAGGCCAAGATCTCTGCGCCGGTCGTGCTGTCGAGATTGCCGGTCGGTTCGTCGCCGAAGATGATCTCGGGACGGCCCGCCAGCGCCCGCGCCACAGCCACTCGCTGCTGCTGGCCACCGGACAACTCGCTGGGTCGGTGGTTCAGGCGCTGGGCCAGCCCGACCGTGTTCACCACCTCGTCCAGCCACTGCTGATCGGGCTGGCGGCCGGCCAGCATCATGGGCAGGGTGATGTTCTCTAGCGCGGTCAGTGTCGGCACCAGGTTGAACGCTTGAAAGATGAAGCCCAGCCGGTCGCGGCGCAACAGCGTCAGATCGCGTTCTGACGCCGTGGCCATGTCGGTGTCACCTATCACTGCCGAGCCGGCGTCGAGGCGGTCGAGCCCTGCCATGCAGTGCATGAGGGTCGACTTGCCCGAGCCCGAAGGGCCCATGATTGCGGTGAATTGCCGGGCGAAGAAGCTGACGTCGACTCCGTCCAGCGCTGTCACCTTGGTGTCGCCGCTGCCGTAGACCTTGGTGGCGCCGCTGGCCTGGGCGGCTATTTGGCCTGCGCCTGCGGTGTGTTGGGATGGGTTGGTAGCTGGGTCGATGACCAAAGACATGACTCGGTGCCTTTCGAGAAGGTGACCGACGGGCCGGTTGGCCTGTCGCAACGCCGCTTGGCGCTGCACCGAGATTCCTGGGTCATGGTGTGAGCGGTCGTCGCCCCGTGTTCGATCTCACCCGGGTGATGAACCGACGCCGCTCTAGAGCAGACCCAGTTCGCGCGCTGCCTGCACCGCGGCCTTGCGATCGCCGACACCGAGCTTGCGGTATATCGCCTTGCAGTGCGTCTTCACGGTGTTCAGCGATACGTAGAGCTGGTTGGCGATGTCGCGCTGCGACAGCTCTGATGGCAAATAGTGAAGGACGGCGAGTTCGCGGTCGGTCAGTTCCTCGACGAGCCCGACGCTGCGCACCACCGCTTTGCGGCCGTGGCGCAGCTCGGCGCGGGCGAGGTAGGGCCCCACGATGCCGGGGTCGGCGCTGCGATCGACCACAGATCTGGCTTCGGTCAGCATCTCGGCGCCGTCGGGGTGGTCCAGAGCACTCAAGACATCGCCCGCAGCGGTCAGGGCATATCCCAGCATGATGTTCTCTGGCGAGCGACGGGCCAGCTCGACACCTCGCCTGACGGCCGCTGCGGCCTCGGCTGGGTCGTCGGTTGTGATGCCCACCACGCTGTGAGCCAGCGCCATCTGAGCAGCCTCGTCGATGCCACGTTGGGTTGCGAACTCGATAGTGCGCCGTGCCAGCCGACCGGCGGCATCGGGGTTGGCCGACTCGAGCTCGATGATCGCTTCGAAGATCGGTGTCACCGCCGCAGCGAAGTCGTCGGGTGCGGAGGCGGCCATGTCGGCCGCCGCGCGCAGGTGGGGTCTGGCTTCATCGAAGAGGCCTCCCCACACCAGCACACCTCCCAGAACCATCGCGTGGGTCGGATCGCTGGGCCTCGAACTGGCGGACGCCACCGCCAGAGCGGCAGACACGTTGCCCTTCGCCAGTTGGATCATGGTGCCGAGCGCGGTGATCAGCCCGGCATCGATGCCTTCGGTGTCGAGCCTGCTCGCCTTGTCGAGCCAGATCTCGGCCTCGCCGAAACGGCCGGCCACGAAGGTGGCCCAGCCCCTGACGATGCAACACCCCGAGTGGGTTTCGATCACCTCGCCGAGACGGTCGAGATACCGCAGCACAGTAAACAGGTGACCACCGTTCAACAGCTTGGTTGCGTTGTCGGCTATCAGGTCGGCCGCTTCGGTGAGGTCACCGGCCTCGAGCAGGTGCTCGACGGCACTGGTCAAATCGCCGTCGGTCATGTGCCAGCCACCTGCGCGGCGGTGAAGCTCGGCGCGGTGGCCGGCCAACACCACACTGGCTTCAAGGCGAAGCATGTCTCGCAGCAGGTGGTGGTACCGGTACCAGGTTCCGGTGCGGTCGAGGCTTATCAACAGCTGGTTGGTCTCGGCGGTCGAGCGAAGCCACGCAGCCCCATCGGAACTGCCGCAGACCGCGTCGACTAGGGCTCCGCACATGCCTTCCAATACCGATGTCTCCAGCAGCCGTCGCCGATCCGCCTCGCCGACGTGCTCGAGAAACTCGTCGGTCAGATAGTCGACGACCAGCCGGTCGTCGCCCTCGAAGGTGGCTACGAACTGGTCGAGGTCACCGGTCGCACCAAGCGACAGGCCGGCGAGGACCAGCCCGGCGGCCCAACCCTCGGTGCGGCTGCACAGGGCTTCGACATGCCGTTGGCTCATCCCGGCCGCCCTGCCGGTCAAGAGGTGCTCGGCCTCCTCGGAGGTGAACCTCAGGTCGTCTGCTCGTATCTCGGTCAGCTGCCCCCTGACCCTCATCCGGCTGAGGCGCATTCCCGGGTCGAGGCGCGAACCCAACACCAGCA
>JAGQSP010000290.1:3776-8528 GCA_020439485.1 Acidimicrobiales bacterium
TTCCCGAAGCGCATCAACTCGGTTGCGACATGGGAGATCAGGGCTTCTGGGTTGCGCGCCGCCGATGTGATCAAGGGCCCCAGCGCGAGATCCAGCCCTGGTAAGGCCCGCGCCAGAGCGGCGATCAGGTAGGTCCAGAATCGGGCCGGATCGCGGTCGGCTTCGTCCAGCTGAACCCAGCACGAAACCTCGGGCCTCGCCTCCAGCCATGCGGCCATCAGGGTCGACTTGCCCGAGCCGGCTGGAGCACTCACCAGGGCCAGCCTGCGGTTCGGGTCGTCGACGACGCTGTCCAGCGCCTTCATCAGACGTGGCCTGGCAACCAGCGACGTCGGGGGAGTGGGAGGGGTCAGCTTGGTGGGCACGAGCGGGATGGGCGGCTCCTCCATCCCGACAACCATAGGCGGGTATCACCCGGGTGAGTTCGGTGTGCGAGCGATGCGCGTTCACACCGGTCGGCCCGACGCTTGTGTCCATGCACAAGCCAACCGCCTACGAGATCGTCATCGCCGGTCACGCCACCGAGCGACTGCTGCGTCCGCTGACGGACGACTTCGTTCTCGATCACCCCCACCCAAGCCAGACACGTCTGGTCGGGGTCGTTGCCGATGCCGCCCACCTTCACGGCGTCTTGAACCACCTGACCGCCGTCGCCGCCGAGGTGATTCGTGTGGCCCCGATCGAGACAGACCCATTCGAAGAAAGGAAACAACAATGACCATCATCGACTCCGATTCCGCACAGGCTGCGAAGGCCCAACGAGCCAGATGGGCTGGTGAGCGCGCAGGGGGTGTGGCCGCGCTGACGGCTGCAGCGACCTTCCTGTTCGGCATCGTGTTGTTCGTGACCAGCTTGGCCGACTACACCTCCGGCGACCCAACGGTGGCCGAGTCTGTAGCGTTTGTGGGTCAGCACCAGACTGCGTTGTTCGTCTGGTATCTGGTGATCTTCCTGGTCTTCGGGGTGGCGCTGGTGCCCCTGGCCAAGGCCCTTCATGCGAGGTTGGCCCAGGGCAGTCCGCTGCTGGCCGACCTGGGTGCGGTGTTTGCGTTCATTTGGGCCGGTCTGATGTTTGCCACCGGCATGATCTCCAACATCGGCATTCAGGCCATCACCGACCTGGCCGACACCGACCCTGCCGGCGCCGAAGCGCTGTGGTCCAGCATCGACGCCATCACCGACGGGCTCGGAGGTGGCAACGAGCTGGTCGGCGGGATGTGGATACTGCTCGTCAGCCTCGCAGCGTGGTCAACCGGTGCGTTGCCCCGGGCTCTCAACATCGTCGGTCTGCTCAGCGCAGCCGGAGGTCTGGTGACGCTGGTGCCGGGCCTCTCCGAGCTCGGAAGGTTGTTCGGCCTCGGTTCGATCGTGTGGTTCACCTGGGTGGGCGTAGTGCTGCTGCGGACCGATCCGGCCACCTGAAACCCTTCGCTTCTGTACCCGACACGCGGCGCTAGGGTTACCCGATGGCAGACTCTGAGCTGGAAGGCGAGCACTCCCGGGCATTCGAGTTCTTCGTGTCGGTGTATGGCACCCTTCCCCGCGCCGGCCCCGGCGGCGACCAGTACACGCTGGAAGCCCTTCGGCATGTGCCGGGCCCTGGGGCCAGGACGGTTCTGGACCTGGGCTGTGGTCCTGGTGCCCAGACCATCGCCCTGGCCCGGGCCATGCCCCAGGCGACCATCATCGCTGTGGATGTGCTCCATCAGATGGTGGATGAGGCCAATCGCCGAATCGAGCTCGAGGGCGAGGCCGGCCGTGTCCGGGCGGTGGTGGGCGACATGGCCGAACCCGATGCAGCGCCAGGCAGCCAGGATCTCGTGTGGTGCGAGTCGGCGATCTACAACGTCGGTATCACCGAAGCCCTGCAGGCGTGGCGGCCGCTGCTGGCAGATGGTGGAGTGGTCGTGTTCAGCGAACCGACCTGGCTGGTCGACGATCCACCGGCCGAGATCCGCGACTGGTGGCTTGCCGAATACCCGGCATTCTGCGACCGAGCCGGCATCGAGGCAAAGGTCGCGGCCGCCGGGTTTCGAGTCGTCGCAACGTTCGACCTGCCCGCAGACGCGTGGTGGGACGACTATTACGCGCCGATGCAAGAGCGCATTCGCGAACTGCGTCGAGATCACCCCGATGACCCGATCGCCGACGAGGTTGCATCATCGGCCGAGCACGAGATCGCCCAGTTCGTCGAGTTCGGTCACACATACTGCTACGCGTTCTTCGTGGTAGAACCCGTCTGAGCGCAAGCAACGATAGGGGAGGTCGGCATGGCAATCGATGTAGAGGCGGTCGACGAGGCACTGACCACGACTCGTGCGGTGCGGCTGCGCCTTGATCTCGACCGGCCGGTCGACCACCAGATGATCCTCGATTGCATCGACGTGGCCGAGCAGGCACCTTCGGGTGGCAACCAGGGCAGTCGCCGCTGGATCGTAGTGCGCGATCAGGCCACAAAGGATCGACTGGCCGAGCTGTACATGGAGTCGGCCGGCAACTGGATGGTCGACACGCGCGACCGCCTCGAGGGCACCGGTCACCCCCAGGAACGGGTGATGAAGTCGGCGGCCCACCTGGCCGAGCACCTTGCCGAGGTGCCCCTCATCGTCATCCCGACCATCATCGGGGTGCACGATGGCAGTGGCAGGCCGGGCTTGTTCGATTCGGTGATCCAGTCGGTCTGGAGCTTCTGTGTCGCAGCCCGCGCCAGGGGATTGGGCACCGCGTGGACCACAGCGATACTGAGCCGCCAAGACGACATCGCCCAATTGCTGGCGATTCCCGACGGGATGACGCAGATTGCGATGATCCCGGTGGCTTGGACCAAGGGCACCGAGTTCAAACGGGCGCCGCGCTATCCAGCCAGAGAGATCACCTACCTGGACCGTTTCGGGCACACGTGGGAACACGGCCCCAGCGACCCACCGCGGCATTCGGACGGGCCCGGGGTAGTGGTCGAGATCGACATCGACGCGCCCGCCGACGTGGTGTGGAACTACATGACCGACATCGGTTTCGGCGCCCGCTTCAGCGAGGAATTCGTCGGTGCTCGGTGGGATGTCGACGACAGCGGAGCCACCCAGGGTCCTGCGGTCGGGGCCCGTTTCATCGGATCCAACATGCACCCCGCGATAGGCGAGTGGGAGGTGCCCTGCTATGTCGACAGATGCGACGAGCCCAAAGAGTTCGGATGGGTCACCTCCGACCCCGACAATCCCGGTGCCAGGTGGCGCTTCGAGGCGGCGTCTATCGCCGGAGCCACCCGCCTGCGCTATTCGGTGATCATCGGGCCTGGTCCGTCTGGCATCAATCGGGCCATCGTGGCGATGCCAGACAAAGAACCGCGCATCCTGGCAAGGCGAGTCGACGAACACCGCTCGAACATGACCAGGGTCATCGAGGGCATCAAGGCCGCAGCAGAAGCCGACGCCAGGGCGGCCGACTAGCCGAACGGGTGCCGGACGTCCTTCGGTCAGAACTGGGTGCGGATCGCCCAGAGATCGGGGAACGCGGGCCGCAGGGTCGTCTGCAGATAGCCGGCGCCATCGGAGCCGCCGGTGCCGGCCTTGGTGCCGATGGTGCGCCTGACCATCATCAGATGCCGGTAGCGCCACTCGAGCAGGCCCTCGTCCAGGTCTGTGAGAGTTTCGCAGAGGTCTGCGAAACCATCGTCGGCGTAACACGAGATGATGGCCGCCTGCACCTGAGCGTCGGGTTCGACCGGAGCTCGGACGTCGCGTTCGAGTGTATTGGCAGGCACCTCGAAGCCTGATCGGTGCAGCAGGCGCAAGAACGCGTCCCACAGGGTCGGCGATTCGTACCGTCTGTCCAGCCGTGCCAGATCGTCGCCCTCGAACCACTCGAGCTGGATTCGATCCTTGATGCCCAAGGCGAACTCGAGCTCGCGAAACTGCACAGACTGAAACCCGCTCGCGTTGGCCAGGAACGAGCGAAAGCTGGCGAACTCGGCCGGGGTCATGGTCTCTAGCACGTCGACCTGGCCGACCAGGGTCTTCAAGATCTTCATCACCCGCTTGAGGCTGTGGCGCGCCGAGTTGACGTTGCCGGCGTCGAGTTGGGCCACGATTCGGTCGAGTTCGTGGAGCACCTGCTTGAACCACAACTCGAACACCTGGTGGATGACGATGAACAACATCTCGTCGTGCTCGGGACCACCTGTGGCCTCGTCGTAGGAGACGCATCGCTGAAGCGACAACAGCTCGTCGACCGCCAGATAGCGACCGTATGTGAAGTCGTCGTTGTTCTCGAAAGGCAGGCTCATGTGGATGACAGGCTCGGCGTCTGTGAGTGTTGGTGTGGTCGGTACGACCGCCAGAGTAGAACCGGGCTGAAGGCCATCACGGCAACCATCGTCCACCACCCCAGACGAAACTCTTCGATGCGTTCACCCACCACCGCATCGCCGATGATGGCGGTCATCAGCGCAACGCCGAACGCCGACGTCGCAGACCTGACGGTGTTGAACGCCGCGTTGGCCGCACCGAGCTGGGATGCGGGGATGTCGCGTAGGGCCGCAGCGTTAGCCGGCCCCAGCATGAACGCCATGCCAACGCCGATGGAGAACGTTCCGGGCAAGAAGGCGGTCACGTACTGGCCGCCCGGTCTCAACCGCCAGGCCATCCATGCTGTGACGAGGGTGCCCATCGTGCCGCCGGAGATCAACAAGCCGCGATCGCCCCTGCGGTCGACCATACGTCCGGCTATCGGCGCCAGCACCACCATCACGAGCAG
>JAGQSP010000291.1 GCA_020439485.1 Acidimicrobiales bacterium
AGCCGTGTCAGCGACGGCCACCACTCCCTTCCGTACGCAACCTGGATCTCTGCGACCGACATCCGCCCCGCTTCCAGAACCTTCAGTCACCTTAGGTTGTGAATCGGCCACTGTCAGGAGACCTTGAGTGGGTCTGCTGTATGCGAATGGCCGCAACGTTCAACACGCGCCCATCTTGGTGCCGCCGTACCGACGCGGCCCGGGCGGCGATGGCCGCCAGCGGGCGAGGTGAGGCGAGCGCCTGCCAGTGGGGAAGCCCTCTTCAACTCCGGTGTGCTGGGGCGGAGGCTGCCCACACTAAGCCTCGATCCACCGATCCGGTTTCGGGCTGTGAGCTGGTGGCGGGTGAGCTGATGTTGTGGTCGTTGGTCGTCGCGTTGATGCGTGCCGGGGCGCGTCGAAGCAGGGATCGTGGTGTGATCGGGTTGTCAGCGCTGGGTGGTGTGCTGCGGCGCGCTTGACCGCGGTGAAGCCGTCACGCGGGTGCGGGCCGCAGCAGCCGCAGGGTGTCGAGCGCGGTCGTGAACGTGTCGGCCCATGGCCATCGGGTCGGCAACCGCAAGGTGGTGCGCCCGGCCCGGTTGACGAGCCGGCCCGGCATGGCGACGAGTCGGGTGCGCATGGTGCGGGCAACGGTGAGCTCGTCACCGACGCGCACACCGCCGAGATGGACGGTCCAGCGGATCAGGTTGTGGGCGAGCACTGCGGTTTGCAGCCACGCCGAGTTGGCGTGGAAGTTCCCCGACGGGACGTGTTCGAGCCCGGCGCCGTCTTTGAGGTCACGGATCGCGAGCTCGACCACCGCGTGCTGTCGGTGGAACCGGTCGACCTCGACCGCGTCGCCGGTGAGATCGGTCAAGAACGCGTGATGACGCCAGTCCGGGAACAGTCGCTGTTGCGTGGTCTCGACCAGGCGGGTGCGACGCACGATCAACCGTCGCGTCACCCGCTGTTTGCCGGTGCCGGTCGTGTAGGCGCATTCGGCGACCTGCGCCCGGCCGCCCGGGGTGTAGTCGATGTCGACCCACTCGGTCTCGTCGATGCCGGCGATTGCGGCAGCGATGCCCTTGGTGCCGCAGCGCACCGCCATCGTGTAACGCACCTGGTGCCGGTTCAACACCTTGATGGTGTCGTTGGACCAGAACCCGGCATCGAACCGCATCGTCAACTCACCCGTCGCGCCGGCGCGGCGGATCCGGGCGACGAGCTCGTCGATGAACCGGCGTGCCCCGCGTTGGGTGTTCGCTTGGCCTTTGCGCATCCGAGCGTGCAACACCTCACCGGTGTCCGCGCGGGTGGCGAGGATCGGGTGGTAGCCGAGCACCTTGGTGTAGCCGTAGCCGGCGCCGTGCTTGTTCTTGCCGGCGACCTCGCAGATCGTCGAGTCGACATCGATCACCAACGGCGCCGTGCCCGGTCCGGCACCAAGTGCCCAGGCCCGCTCGAGTGCCCGACCGATGACGGCTTCGAGTTGGCGGACGTGACCGAACGAGAACGAGCGTAGGAACGTGCCGATCGTTGACGGGGCCATCACCCGATGCCCCAACACGCGCTCGGTCGAACCGGCACGCAGCACGTCGACGTGATCGATATGCGTGGCACCGGCGATGATCGCGTGCGCCAACGTCAACACCTTGCGACCCGGGTGGGCGCCACCGACCCGACCCATCAGACGCACCATCGAGTCGATCAACACCTCCAGCCCGAGCCGCTGCGACAACGTCGCGAACGCCAACAGCCCGGCGTTGGCGACCAGGTTCGAGTCGTCGAAGATCGCGTCGATCCGGTCGATGGTCTGCGATACTCGCGTCACTGAAAGTGTCTCCTGGCTGGTTGAACGATCTGGCGTAGAGAACCAACATCGTCCCAGCTCAGGAGACCTTTCACGCGGATACGCGAGCTACCTCACCCCACCCCAATCGGTGGATCGAGGCTAAGGCACTGGTGTTCAACGTGAAGGGCGAGGATCTGCTGGGCATGGCCGCCACCGGCGCCCAGGATGGTGATCGCCGGCAACCATGACAACGCCCACGGCCGGCGGGTGCTGGCCCGGAGGCGGCACCGTCACCAGGACAACGCCGTGGAACCGCAACTTGCGGGGAGCCGGCTGCGGTACCACCGGGAGCGGCGACTGCACCACCTGCGGCATCGGCGTCACGATCACCGACACCGACGGCACGCGCTGGACGTACTGCCACGGCAGCGCCATCAACGTCACCAACGGCCAGCTGGTGGAAGCAGGTCAACCGCTGCTCACGAGCAGCAACACCGGCCGCAGCGGAACCTCTCACCTCCACCTCGAGATCAACGCCGGAGGCTAGCGCGGTTGCCCGCAGCTGCTCCTCTCGGCGCTGATTCAACGAGCCGCGCTGCCATTGCATCGAGTGCCCAGAGGTGGTTGTACGTCCTGACCACGGTGCCCGCATCGAGGTGTGGCCGTAAGGGGGAACCAGCAGCGCCCCCGCGTTCCTTCGCTGCTAACGCTGGGCCCTAGCCGGACGCTCCGGAGATCGAAAACCTCAGCGAGACGACCGACATTCCGTCGCTGGCGGTCGTTCCTCTCATAACTGGCCACCGAAACGGCCCAAACGAAAGGAACCAAGATGAAGAAGTCCCCTAGGAACCGAGTCATGACGGGGGTCTGCGTCGCACTGACATCGATCCTGATTCCCTTCGCGGCATCGTCCACGCCGGCATCCGCTGCACCGGAGCGTGTTGTGGCGGTCCAGCCGTCGGCGCTCGTGCGCGCAGAGGCGTCTGGCGTCGTGGCCGTTCACAACGGCCGGCTGGGCTACCAGGAGATCGTGATCGGCAAGTCCTCGACCCGCCGCATCGCCAGCTCGTCATTCTGGAACCTCAGCTCGACGCTGGCGACCATCACCGGCTACGGAGTTCCCCTCGCTGTCATGCTTCAGCTGTACCAGTTCCGAGCCCAGGACGCAGTGAACACCGGCCAGTGCTTCGCCCTGGTGCGGCCGGCGTACGGGTTCTCGTACTTCCCCGCCAAGACGAGTTGGGACTGCCGCTGAGCAGTCGCCTGCCCCAGGCGAGCACCGAGTACCGGCGGGTGGCAATTCGCTCCGCCGGTGCTCAGCCGCGTCCGCCCAGCGTGTGATACTTGCATTCATGGCGAGGCTCGGTGACGACGAGTTTATGAAGCTTTACTCTGCGCTCTACCGACGAAGCTATTTGCACGCGTTCACGATTCTCCACAACCATCACGACGCCCAAGACGCCGCCTCGACTGCGTGGGTGGAGTTATACAACCGGTGGCCCGACAATGTCGAGAACTCCGCTGCGGTGGTACTGCGCCGAGTCAGCATGCGATGCCTCGACACCCTTCGTCGGACGGCGCGTCAGCCCGTCGACGACGCCGATGCGGCGCAATCGAACGACGGCGGCCCGGCGGCCTTGGACAGTGGCGATCTCATGGCCCGTACTGACCTCGTCGTGCTCATCGACTGCCTGAAGAAGCTCGAACCGGAGGACCTCCGAGCGATCTGGCTGTCGAGGGCCGAAGGGGAAACCGACATCGAAGTTGGTCGGCGCCTCAACCGCCATCGGACAACGGTCGCCTCGCGCGCGCAGAACACCTTGGCCGCGCTTCGGGAGTGTGTGGAAGGAGTTGCGCCGTGAGCACCGATGACGCCCTCGACCCCCGGAGTTCCGAGTTGTTACGCGCCAGCCAACGACTATTAGACGGGCTTCCCATAGACCACCCGCTCGTCGAGCGCCTTGTCGATGGCCTCGTGTACGCATCGGAAAGTATCGAAGAGACGGATCCGTCGTTCAGCGCTGACATCAGCCGTTTCGATCGACACGTACGACGTCGCTTGGCGAGGGCGCGCCTCAGCCGGCTGATCTCAGGGCAAACGGGGTCCATCGCGGCGATCGCCGACGAGGTGCGCACGCTCATCGCAGAAGCGTTTGAAGCACGACCGGCCATCGCTCTGGCACGGGACAACGACGTACTGAGGACCGGCGAGCTGGACCAGGAGCTTGCTGATTTGGCCGGCGTCCGGACTAGCTACGGCGTCATTCGCAGCGGTAGCAGAATCGTTGTCACGCTTCTTCGGCGAACCGACCATGAAGCACGCCTCGTCGTGCTCTTGACGTCCGGCGACGCTGACCCGGCGGTCGGGATCGCATCGCCCGTGGACGAGTTCACCTCGCAGGCCGTAATCCCGTGGAAGGACTCTGCCGACGACCTAGCGGTGCACGTGTTGCCGCTCGACGTCGGCGAGGCTGACAGCGCTCGAGAGGTGAACATATGACCGATCGCCGCGTAGACGCTGTCCTGCGTCGCCATGTCGCTTGCGAGCCCGAGCAGCGTGGTCGGGAATGGTCCGCAGACGATGACCGATAGTGAGTTGGAACTCGTTGAGGAACTCCGAAGATTGGCGAAGGCGGCATTCCTGCAGCGCAACTTCACAAGGAAGCACGGACCACTAATCGACGAGGCGTTTGTCCTGCTCGATCAACGACCCGACCTCGTTGCATGGCGAGCCAGATTCCTCGTGGAGCGCTCCAACTACCTGCGCACGGCGCCTCATGTCGACAAGGCGGCGGCAATTCCTCCGGCGGTGGAGGCCCTCGACCTTGCGAGTCGGCAGACCGATCCGGTGTTGTTCGCTCTCGCGGTCCGCCAGTACACGATGGCGGTAAGGAGCAAGGAGACGCAAGCAGACCGCCTGGTTCTCCTATTCGACGCGTTGCATCGGCTGGAGCAGGCGATCGAGACGGGATACTCCAAGGTCTACGACCTTGGCCCGCTAACCGTCGCAGCTCAGGTGGCATTCCGGATCAGCTCCATCCTGAAGGACCAGCGGCGGCTGCGCGAAGCACTCGAAGTCACTGTGCGGGCGCGCTCCCTTCCAGGACTCCTTGACGCGAGCCCCTACTGGTATGCGGAACTGATGCGCCGCCAGTCGACCCTGTTAAGGGGTCTCGGTTTGCTCGAGGAGCACGAACGCTTTCTCGATGAACTCGACATGCTCGGCCCCGAGGTTGATGACAACACGCGGTTCCTCCGCCATCGCCTGCGAGCCGATGAGCACGAGCGACGCCAAGAGTTGGCGAAGGCTGCGGCGCGCTATCGCGTGGCACTCGATGAACTGCCCCCAGACAAGTTCCCGGTCAAGCGAGGAAACGTCGCGAACACGTTGGCGTTCGTGTCCTTGCGCCTGAGCGATCTCCCTGCCGTCGAGGCAGCGCTGGAACTCGCTGACCGGGCTTGGCTGGAGTACGGACGAGCGACAACCGGACTTGCGGTGACAAGGCGGCACAGGTCGCGCATCGCCGCTCTTGAAGGCGACTGGCAGGCTGCGGTCGAGCAATTGCTTGAGTCCGTCCGCATTCTGCGTGAGGCAAAGAGCGAGAGGTACGGATCCACGTTAACCCGCCTCATCGAGACACTCGCCGAAGCGGTCGACGCCAACTATGACGTTCGAACGTTCGAATCGGCAGCACTTGCCACGCCGAGCGGGCCTGTCTCGCTAGGAGACCTGTCAGTTCTACTCGCCGAGACCGAACGGGTGACCGATCCCGGTGAGCAGGGCCTTGCCTCGAGGGCGCAACGAGCGGCTGCCGTCCTCACAATGGCAGGCTTCCTTACCGGCCATGAGGCGCTACGACACGCACTGGCGGCCTACGAGGCAGCGACCAAGGCATCGTCGAACGGGCTACGACACCGAGCGCTTTCTGCCGGAACTGTTGCGAGGGTCCTTGAGTCCCAAGGTGTCGATGCAATGGCCTGGAGCAGGATCGCTGTCGAGCATCTCGAACAGATGCGAGCCCAGATCGACGATGAATTCGATCGCGCCCGAGTTGCGAACGAGAGTCGGGACATCTACCTCCGGGCCTGGCGCCAGGCAGCCAATGCCGGCGACGCCGCGTTCGCTGTTCGGATCGCCGAGTCGGCTCGCGGAACAATAGACCTGCGCGAGGTTTCGC
>JAGQSP010000292.1 GCA_020439485.1 Acidimicrobiales bacterium
CCTTCCTCTTCGATCATCTTCAGCGACTCGGCCATTCCGTACAGGTGGGTCACGGGAGGGGTGCCGCTGTATTTGGTGTACACCGGGCCGTCACCCGAGCGGCTGGCCCAATCGAAGTAGGCATTGCGCAGTGTGGCCTTCTCGTAGGCGAGCAGGGCCTTGGGGCCGGCCCACACGAAACCCAGTCCGGGCGGCACCATCAGACCCTTCTGGCTGGCGCCGACCGTCAGGTCGACACCCCAGGCGTCCATCTCGTAGCGCATACAACCCAGGGTTGCGATGCAGTCGACCATCAAGAGCGCCCGGTGCCCGACCCTGTCGAGGGCCGCACGGATGGCCGCCACGTCGTTCAAAGCCGAGGACGATGTGTCGGCCTGCACCATCAGAACCGCGTCGATCTGCTGGTCGACGTCGGCTGTCAAGCGCTGCTCGAAGGCCGCTGGATCGACAGGATGGCCAGGCGCCGAGTTCATCACCTCGACGTCGATGCCCGAGGCTTGGGCGGCGATGCCCCACAACGAGGCGAATCGACCACATTCCAGCACCAACACCTTGTCGCCGGGCGACATGGTGTTTGATATCGCCATCTGCCACGCAGCGTGGCCGTTGCCGATGACTGCGAACACGGGGCCAGACGTTCTGGCAACCGAGGGCAAGCGGTCCAGAACGAACGCGCTGACGTCGACGATCTCGCCGCCGTAGATATTCGGCATGGCCCTGTCCATCGCCAAGCGCACACGCTCGGGCACGATCGAAGGGCCTGGAATTGGAACTAGCGGCGGTCCGAACCGAAGCGACATGTTGCGCGAAGCTATCGCGCAGCGACCCGGCGGACGCGCCGCCAGCGAGATCAGCGGCCTAGAAGCCGACCCAGGAAGCCACCCGAGCGCTCACCGGTGCCACACGAGCAGCGCTCGTCGACCGGCACATCGCCGAGCACCTGCTCGACATGCATCCCACATCCAGAAAAGGTCGGGCGACCACAGCTACGGCATTGAGTCCTCTGGCACATGCCAGCCAGTATAACGTCCGAATGTACGTACAACAAGACCCGGCGGGTGAACTACGTCACTGCCCGGGAGTCGAAGACAACACCACGTCGAACGACAACAACTCGGCACCGGTCGAAACCGGCGCACTGTGCTGCTGCTCTGGGCCCCCGGTACCCCGGTGGCCGTGCTGAAAGTTCTCGCTGTTGACCCAGTTCTCGAAGTCTTGAGCCGACTCCCAGTGAGTGACGACGAAGTATCTGCGCTCGTTCTCACCGGTCGGGCGCAGCAACTCAAAGCCCAGGAAGCCCGGCTCCTTGTCGACGGCTCCGAGACGCTTCGAGAACATCATCTCGATGCGCTCGCCCATACCCTCAGGAACTTCGATTGCGTTGATTCGAACGACAGCCATGCCGCCAAATTATCGGCTCAGCGCCCTATCGCGGCCGGTCACCCTTGACGGTGATGCGTCGCACGTGGCGCCTCGCACCCGCATAGTCGTGCAACGCATAGTGCTGCACACTGCGGTTGTCCCACATTGCGATGGTGCCCGGCTGCCACTTGAGTCTGAACGTGAAGCGCTCGAGCACCGCGTGGTCGCACAAGAACTCCAGCAGCGCATCGGACTCACGGCGGTTGAGGCCCTTGATATGGCTGGTGAACGCCCGGTTGACGTACAACCCCTTGCGCCCCGAAACCGGATGGGTTCGCACGACAGGATGCTCGACCGAGGCATGCGCCATGTCGCTGTTCTTGGTGGACATGGCCTGCGAATAGGTCGACTGGCCACCGGGCGCGTACTGCTTGGCTGCGCTGTGAACGGCCACCAGACCGTCGATCATCGACTGCATGGTGGGGCTCAGTGCCTCGTAGGCCGCGATCTGGCTCGAGAACAACGTGTCGCCGCCAACCGGAGGAATCTCGACCCCGTACAGGATCGAACCCATGTCGGGCTGCTCGAGGAAGGTAACGTCCGTGTGCCATCCGCCGCCGAAGTTCACGCGATCCGACGGCTCGGTGATGATGTCGAGAACCTCGGGGTGTTCGGGCTGGCCATCGACGAATGGATGCTCGTCGAGTTCGCCGAACCTTCGGCCGAAAGCCATCTGCTGGTCGACCGTCCACTGCTGATCGCGAAACACCAGAACCTGGTGTTCGACGAACGCGGCCTCGATGGCCTCGAAATCGGTGTCGCTCAGGGTGTCGTCGAGGACCACACCGCTGACCTCGGCACCGCAAGGACCTGCGAGCGGGGTGATGCTCAGCATTGCTTCACTCCCCTATCGGCTCTCACTCGACGATCGATATTGCGTGCTCTGGGCAGTTGGCGATGGCCAGGTTCGCCTTCTCGACCAGGTCGTCGGGGACGATGCCGTCGTTGAGCGCCGTAGCGGTTCCGTAGTCGTCGACGTCGAACAGTTCAGGTGCCAGCGAGTAGCAGCGGTTGTGACCCTCGCAGGCGTCCTGGTTCACTTCGATCTTCATGAGCTGGGCCTCCAAGCCTCAACGGGTCTGTCGGATACGAATGGGAAGAATACGCGGTCCGCGCACCTGACCTGCAGCCCAGGTCACGGCGCCCGGGTCTGCCAGTTCGAAATCGGGGATGCGAGCAAGGAATTCTTCTATCGCAACCCTCATTTCGAGGCGGGCCTGGTTCGAGCCGCCACACCTGTGGATGCCCACACCGAACGCTATGTGACGGTTCTCGGCCCGGTCGATGATGACCTTGTCGGCGTCGGGGAAGGCCTCTGGGTCTCTGTTGGCCGCAGGGAAGTTCATGATGATGCGATCGCCCTCGCTCATCGGACATCCGGCGTACTCGGTGTCTGCAGCCACGATGCGGGCCATGGTCACCGGCGAGTAGGCCCTCAGCAACTCCTCCACCGCCAAAGGGATGAGGCCGGGGTCGTCCACCAATCGTTGACGGTCCTCTGGATGGCCGGCCAGATGCCACATCGCCGAGCCGATCGAGGACCACGTCGTGTCGATGCCGGCGATCAGCAGCAGGTTGCAGGTCTGGGCGACCTCTATGGGTTCGATCGCCACCCCGTCGACCTCGCCGTGCAGCAGCTGGCTGATGAGGTCGTCGCCAGGGTTTTCCAAACGCTCGGCCACAAGCCCGATGAAGTAGTTCAGTATCGAGTCGCGAGACTTGATGCGTAGATCGTCGTCGAAGTACCCCAGCTCGAGGATGCCGCGCACCCAACCGACGAACTCATCCGTCATCGACTCTGGGATGCCCAACAGGTGACCTATGACGCGTGGTGGAATTTGCTGGGCGTATTCGGCGGCGCCGTCGACGACGTCTTCGCCGGCCTCGAACCGCTCGACGAACCCGTCGACCAGGCGCTTGCACAGCGCGCGGGTGAACGGCTCGTCGCGCTCTTCGACCAGCTGGGGCGAGAAGAACGGAAGGATCATGCGCCGGGCGCGGAGGTGCTCCGGGGGATCCGAATCGATCGGAGGCACCCTCATCTCTATGCCGTTGTCGGGTGGTGGGTCGTCGGGCCCCGCTATGACGGCCACGTCACGCGAGCTGAAGCGATCGTGGTCGCGCGCTATGGCCCTGAGGTCGTCGTATCGCGTCGGCATGAACGAGCCGCCGTGGCGCTGGGTGTGGGCCACCGGGCACTGCTGGCGCAGCTCGTCCCATATCGGGTACGGATCGACCGCATATCGCGGGTCGAGCAGGTCGTAATCGGTCTGCCAGTCGCGTGTTGGCTCTGGTGCGGTGTCGGTCATGTGGCCCCCTCCGGGGGCAACCATACCAGCAGCTGTCAGCCGAGGGCTAGCCGGCAGACTGGCGCGCTATTTCGAGCAGATGGCCCAGTTCGGCACCGAAGTCGTCGGCCAGATCTTCGAGATCTGGCATGAGTTCTCGACATGCCACCAGCCCCAGGTCGAGACAGTTCTCGAGGCTCTGCACCGTGACGTTGAGCCCCTGACCTTCGGCGATCGTCGACACCGGGTAGTAGTGAACGAGCCGCGCCGACCCCAGGAACATCGGCTTGCGGGGCCCGGGGACGTTCGACACGATCAGATTGGACGGCTGGGCGATGTGGTCGCCCATGCGGAAGCGGGTCATGGCGCCGGCAGCCTGCGTGAACAGGGCCGGTGGCGAGAACTCCGACAGATTCACAAGCGCCTCGGCAGGCACCAACTCGAAGTTGCCCTTGGCCTCGTTCATAGCCCCTGCGGCGAACGAGATGCGCTCGCCAGGGTCGGTCAGGTGGGTGGGTATACGGGCCACGATCGACGAGACGCGGTTGGTCCACATGTCTTCTTCCTGGCCTGTGCGGATCGACACCGGCACCGCTGCGACCAGCGGCTTTTCGGGCAGGGCCTGATGCCGCTCGAGGTAGCGGCGCAGCGCGCCTGCGGTGGTGGCCATCACGACGTCGTTCACCGTGGCGCCGAAATGGTTCTTGATCTCCTTGACCTCGTCGAGGGAGTAGGTCCGGTAAGCGAATCGCCGGTTTGCGGTGATGGCGCGGTTGAACGGCGTGCGCGGTGCCAACAGACCTGTGCCGTCGTCTCGCGTCTCGCCATTGCCACCCGGCAAGGTGTTGCGGGCCATGCCGGTGACGGCCCCGGCCAGCGCTCCGCTGTTCTTCGACATGATCTCGAAGAAGTCGGCGGCCATCCGCGATTGAGCCGCGAAGAATCGCCGGGGGCGCGACGCGTAGCTCATCGCGGTGCGCCCCATCATCTCGAGGGGCGTCGGAAGACGCTCGGGCGCCGGCAGCGGGGGCATGGCGAGATCGGTGCGGGCGTCCTCGGAGTCGAGAAGCATCATCATCATCTCGGCGCCCGCGGCGCCGTCGATGGTGGCGTGGTGCACCTTGGTGAGGGCCGCCCAGCGCCCGTTCTCGAGCCCCTCGATGACATACACCTCCCACAGCGGCCGCGAGCGATCGAGCGGGCGGGCAATGATGCGAGCCACCAGGTCGGACAGCTCACGAGCCCCGCCGGGCGGCGGCACAGCTATGTGACGCAGGTGGAAGTCGAGGTCGAAGTCGGGGTCTTCGATCCACCACGGATGGTCGAGCCCGAAGGGCACCTCGACCAGGCGGCGACGGAATGGGTCGAGCACCGCAAGCCGCTCCTCGAGACGGTTGCGATAGAGCTCGTAGGGGGTCTCGTCGGAGTTGGCTGGGGCGTCATAGATGCCGAGCCCGCTGACGTGACCGAAGGTAGTGGGCGTCTCCATATAGAGGAACGCTGCGTCCAGGCCTGTGAGCTGCTTCATTTCATCTTGATCCCGTGTTCGGAGAGGCGTTTGGAGAATACGTTTGATGCGGTGTTGTAGGCAGCCAAGGCCACGGCGGCGCGCTTGGACCCGTCGAGCATGTTCGGCCCCATGGTGTGCAGGTCGTCGGGGCCAGGGCGAATCACCACCGAGTGCGCGGCATCGAGCCGCGCGACCTCGCTGTCGGTCTGACGCCGTGTCATCACCCTCAACGGATGCCAGGGCCCGCTGAGGCGCCCGACGTCGTGTATCGACATAGGCGAGCTCACCACGACGAGGTCCCAGCGAACGCCGCTGATGACGTCGGCGTTGTCTGACGAATGAACCCCGCCGTCGGTGTAGGTGCGGCCGCCGATGACAACCGGTTCGAAGACCGAGGGCACAGAACACGAGGCCGCCACGGCATCGCCAAACGACACGCCGCTCTGTGAGCCGTCGAAGACGGTGCGACGGCCGCTTCGCAGATCGACTGCACACACCGAGATGTGTGGATCGCCGGGCCACGCCCACGTGCCCGCGGGCCGGTCACTGACCAGACCATCGACCAGCGCACGAATCGGCTCGACGGGCGTGGTGCCCCTGGGGGCGAGCCCCGCCAGAGCAGCGCCTGGCGACACCGAACCATCGCCGGCCAGCGCAGACATGGCCGATCGCCACATCAGATGGGGAGCAACCGGCCATCCCAACGACGAGCGGCGTGGCCCGCTGTAGCCACTGCCGACCCTGGCGCGGGCCTCCGCGAGCAGCCTGGCGCCGGCTGGGCTGAGGGTGCCGCCCGTCTCACGCCGGTAGAGGTCGTTTGGATGCAGCCGCGCACCCAGCAGCGCCCCCGAGATCGAGCCCGCGCTGGTTCCGACGATGACTTGGAAGTCTCTGGCGTCGACACCCACCACGTCGTAGAGCGCTTTGACGACGCCGGCGTGAAAAGCACCACCCAGCACCCCACCAGATCCGAGCACCAAAGCCGCCTTCATCGGCGGTACGGTAACCATATGCCTGACGCCATGCAACTATCGGTCGGGGTCAAGTCATGATCGGCATCATCTGTCCCAGCGATGACCGCGCGATGCCGCCGAGATCAGATCGATCAAACTGTGAACCGCGCCACAGGTCATTCCGCTACCCCCATCGCATGTGCAAGGCTGGGCACCGTGGATAGCTCGCTAAATGTGCCGGCGCCCAGGCCACGGACGCTGGCCCTTCCGGCCGAGGGCCCCGACGACCAATGGGACGTCGACCACAAGCTCGCCACATCATGGCGGGCCCAGAGGCTGGGCCCCACCGTCGAGCGCCTCCGCAAGCACATACTGTCCGGCGGCGAACACTCGATAGAGCCCGGGCAATTCCGCGCCCTCGACAGCATCGCGGCTCACGGTCCGTGCCCGGTTCGCGAGCTGGCGATGGCGATGGACGTCGAACCGTCGACGGCCACCCGGGCAACCTCGCGCCTCGAGGCGCTAGGGCTTGTGGTCAAGCGCCGCGGCGAGGCCGACCACCGTGAGGTGTTGCTAGAGCTGACCGCGGCCGGACGCGACTTGCACACTTATTTCGTGGACCGCGCCTTCGACACCTATAAAGAGATATTCAGCGTGTTCACCCTGGACGAGCGCATCATCTTGTCCGACCTACTCGAACGAATGCTCAAGTCCACCGAACACACCCTGGCCAGACCGGAGGCCCACAGATGGCCGACACCATGATTCCGCCATTCATCCCCTCGCTGGGCGACGTCGCCGAATGGGTTCGTGGCCACTCCGAAAAGGGACTGCCCGCCGCTAAGCCGACGCCTGCAGCGGCCTTCAAGTGGGTCACCGACGAATATCTGCTTCAGATAGAACTGGCCAGCAGCCGGCTTCGAGTCCCGGATGGCTCGTTCCGCAGGAGGCTTCGCAGCGAGCTGAGCGAAGCCCACGACATGTACACAGACCGGGGCTGGATGGCCGACCCACGCAGCTTCCACCGAGATCCTCAGGGTCCGCTGCAGGATGTAGAGAGCCGCCCGGCCCGATCGGGCCCATACCGCTACGAGCACATCCGCTTCACCAGCACGTACGAGCCCTGGGAGGGCGAGCCGGGCGCCGACCGTTGGATGGACTATCGCCCGGTGCGCAAGGGCCACGTCTGGATGATGCGCCACGAGGGCGAGCCCCGCCCATGGATGGTGCTGGTCAACGGGTACCGCACCGGCAGCCCGGCCATCGACCTGGCGTCGTTTCGGGCCAGGCACCTGTTCGAGAAGCTGGGCGTCAATGTCGCAGCGGTGGTGTTGCCCCTGCACGGCCCCCGGTCGCTGGGGCCCAGTGGCAGCCGCGTGCTTCACGCAGGTGCCATGAACACCGTTCACACCCTCACGCACGGCGCTTGGGACGTACGCCACGTGATTTCTTGGCTGCGCAGCAACTACGAGGCGCCGGCGGTGGGGCTGTCGGGAATATCGCTCGGCGGCTACATGGTGTCGCTGGTGGCGGGCCTCGAGCCCGGCCTGGCGTGTGTCATCGCCGGTGTGCCCGAAAGTGACCTGGTGCGCGGATTCCGCCGCCAGCTCGACCCGCTGCTGCCCCCGTTCTACGAGCAGTGGGGCCTGTCGTGGGACTCGCTTTCCGATGTGCTGCAGGTGGCTTCTCCCCTGGCACTCGATTGCCAGGTCGACCACGATCGCAGGTTCATCTACGCAGGCCTGCTTGACCGGTGGGTGCGCCCCGGCAACGTCAAGGCACTGTGGAGCCACTGGGACGAGCCCAGCATCCTTTGGTATCAGGGCTCGCACCTGTCGTTCCCGTTCGAGAAGTCGGTCACCGACTACATCGACCAGGCGATAGTCACCTCGCTGGCACCAACTGCCTGAACCCGTTCAGAGACGGTCGGGGTCGCCCAGCACCCTCAGCTCGCGGCGTATGACCTTGCCCGTGGTGGTCATGGGCAGCGAGTCGACGATCCTGACCTCTTTGGGAACCATGAAACGCTCGAGATCGTGTCGTGCGAACTCGAGCAGATCGGCGACATCGAGCTTGCGACCGGCCCGGGGCACTATGAAGGCCACGACCCGTTGGCCGTATTCCTCGTCGGCAAGCCCGACCACGGCCGCGTTGTCGACATCGTCGTAGCGTTCCAGAACCTCCTCGACCCGGCTGGGAAAGACGTTCTCGCCACCGGTGACGATCATGTCGTTGACCCGGCCCTCGACGTGCAAGAGGCCGTGTTCGTCCATGTAGCCCAGGTCGCCGGTCGCCATGAGGTTGCCGAACGACTCGCTGGTGGTTCCGTCTGTGTATCCGGAGAACCGCATCGAGCTACTGAGGTGTACGCGTCCGCGGGTGCCGGCCGATACCGGCATGCCCTCCCGGTCGAGAATGCCGAT
>JAGQSP010000293.1 GCA_020439485.1 Acidimicrobiales bacterium
TGCTGGACGAGGTTGCCGACGGGTGGGTGCACCCCGACACCGTCGACCGAGTGCACTTCACGCGACTCAACGCCCACTACGAACCCGCGCTCCGGCTGGCCCAGCTGATCCTGCGCAATCTCAGCCTGATCGACCGGGTGGGCAGCAACGACGCCAGCGCGTTCATGGTCGACATGAACGACCTCTTCCAGCGTTACATCACGTCACGGCTGCAGACGCTGCTAAGGGGCCGGCTGCTGGTCGAACAGGAACCGCCAACTCACCTCGGCAAGGGCCGGCAGGTGCGGATGGAACCCGACCTCGTGTTTCGCCGGGCGAAGGCCACCGTGTTCGTCGGCGACACAAAATACAAGCTCAGCCCGGACGCCCGGGGGCGAAGCAGCGACTACTACCAGATGCTCGCCTACGTAGTCGCCCTCGGCCTACCTGCGGGCGTGCTGATCTACTGCCAGGAGAGTGGAGACGCACCGCAGCGCGAGGTGGTGGTGCACAACCATGGCGCTCGCCTGCTCACCTACGCCGTGCCCATGAGCGGCAACGCTGCGGCACTCGATGCCGAACTCAGCACCCTGGCCGATTGGATCGTCGCCGAGTCTGCGGTGGTGCCGGTGCCGGCGTGAGTGTGCACGAAGCAGTCGACAGGATCTCGGGCGACCCGAGGCATCGAAAGCGACGCCGATCGCCCATCCCGTAGCCCACGGGCCGGACCGCCGACATCGATGGGAAGCACCGCAAACGGTGCGGCTCAGGGCTTCCGGTGCGGATTCGCTCGCGTGTGTCGATGACTCTGACGCCACAGGCGTACACCGGCGGGCCAATAAGCCATCTCCGGGGATGCGTCCCTGAGGCAGAATGAACCGTCATGAACGAAGGGCCACAGGTCCAAGCGCCCCGTACTCGTGTGCTGCTGGACACGAATGTCTGGTCATACATAGCTGACCAGGCCGCTGCTCCCCGCCTCCGTTCGATCGCCCGTGAACATGGCCTTGAGATCCTGGTGTCTCCGGCTGTCGTCTTTGAGCAGCTTCGACTGACCGACGCGACGGTGCGCCGGAGGCACCTCGAGGTCACGACCAAGTCATGGTGGACGAGAATGATGCCCGAGGCATTTGTGGAGTGCCATGAATTCGTAGAAGCTCTTCGGCGACACCGACCGGACTGGCTCCACGGCAGCCCGACCAGGGAGGCGCTTGCTCGGTATCATGCCAATCGCGCCGACTGGCGCAACGGCTTCTGGCGACGTAGCCGACGAACGCCGGAGGCCGAGGCTCGCATCAATGCCGACCTCGCTGGCGATGTTCCTCAGGTCTTGGGCGAACAGCTACGTGAGCGCCAACAAGAGCATCGTGTGGCCAACAACGCAATTGGCACTCTCCGCCTCGACGACCCGACGGTGGCAACCTCGACCGTACGCGTCCACGGGTCCCGGCGGACACACACCATGGACTCGTGGCGTGTGCACTCAGCTGAGCACTTCAGAAGATGCACAACCTCCCGTGACAATTACACCGCCACATACAACGACTGGCTCGGCCCATTTGTTGATCTGAGCAGGGTGAAATCTGGGGACGAGTGGCTCGACTTCTGGGCTGAGGTTGAACCAAGAGAGATGCCATCCGAGTGGATTCTGTGGGCAGCCGAGGTCCTCACACCACTGGCCAAGCTGAACAGGGGCAGCGCATTCGACTTGCAGCTCACCAACTACGTCGCCTACGCCGACGTCTTCGTAAGCGCCGATCGCAGGCTCGTGCGTCTAGTGGGTCGGATCGCGGAAGACTCACCCGTTGCCATCGCCCGAGCTGTCCGGACCAGAGAGGATGGCTGGCCCGACACACTTGCAGACCTCGTGGGCGTCGCGCTCTGATCAACGAGTCCGCCAGCTGTTCAGGAACATCCCGACGAAGCGCGGTGTCTGTCTACACACTCACCTCGCCGAGGCGGACAACGATACGACGGGGAAGCCCGTTCGAGAACTGAACTAGGGTTCGATGAACTCTCACGGGCGACTTGATGAGGACGTTGAAGCTGGTACGCGGATGACCCAGGAATTGTCTCCAGAGTGCCCCCAATGCGGGGCGGCGATGGTCCTCAAGACCGCTCGCCGCGGACGCAATGCCGGCGGCCAGTTCTGGGGCTGCACCAAGTACCCCGAGTGCAAGGGCACCCTTGACGTCGGCAGTCCGAGCGAGGACGTGGAGGCAGAGCCGACGGCGATGACCAACCGCGCCGTGCCGTGGACGGATGGAACAGCCCGCCGGGAAGGATGGCGAACTCGCTTCGAGACTGTTGGGGCATCCCTGCGGTCGATCTCCGTCGACGGTGATGCCGGCCTGCTGTCCTCGGCGTGGATTGCCCGTGAGGACGTTCCCAGCTACGAGCCTGCCGACGCCGATACGCGACGCGTCGTCGGGATGATGTCGAAATTGCTGCACCGTGGGGCAGCGCCTCCATTGCATCCCGACTCCGAGCGGTGGTTGCTCGAAGCGCTAGGGCTCGGCGCGGAGATCGTGCCGAGTCTCGCTCCGGGCGACATCGCGCCACGGCTCCGTCGCCCACGTCGGCTCACTGCGGCCGGCGTCCGCCTTGCGAGCGAGCAACTTGATCTTCCGGAAGGCCTGCTGGAGTCCTCAGCCGAGGAGGGCTTCGTGCGTTGGCTGAGCCGCGAGCATCCCGAACTCGTCGGCTGGCTAGCGCCGCAGGTTCCCTTCGACTGGCTCCTCAAGGCACACCACGTCGAGACACAGGCGTGTCGACGCTGCGACTTCATGATTCGCGTCCCTGGCAATGCGCCCATCGTGGTCGAGATCGATGGCGGCCAGCACCAGGCACAGATCCTCACCGACGAGCAACGCGACACGCTGATGTCGCAGATCGGGATCCGCACCTTCCGAGTCACGGCTCACGAGGTTGACGCGGGCCAAGGACCGGCGCTCGAGGTCTTGAGCCGCTCTCTCAACTCCCTCGACGTCGAGAGCACGGACGACGCCTTGGCCTGGGCGCCCATCCATGTCCACCGCCTCGCCCTGGCCCTGTTGGAGAGTGTCGGGTCCGGCTTCCTCGCCGGCGACCGATGGGTGATCGAACTCCACGACCCCACGGGCTTGGCCGCACAGCTCATCGGCCCCTACCTCGGCATGCTCGATGCCGTCGACCGACTCTGGGGATCGAGGGGTGTAGCCCCATCCCTGGTCGTTCTTGTGGAGCACGGAAGCCGCACGTCATATGCCCGCACTGGTATCGGCACCTACGACGAACCAACCGACTCCATCGACGCTGCGCCGGACGTCGCGATCCGGCTCGAGAACAACCTCTCGCCGATGCACGTACTCCCGACTGCCCAACCGTGGCCAACTGTCGTGGTCCGTTCTTGCTCGCTTCCAGTACGCGTCTCCGACCCACCGATCGGCGGATCAGAGCGGGTGACTGTCCGAACGATCGGCGACGAGACCCCCGAAGCACTCGTCTGCCTGCTGAGAGCACTGTTCGCCAAGCAAGACTTCCGCCCCGGTCAGCTCGACGCAATCTGCGAGCTTCTCGAAGGACGCGACTGCACCGTGCTGCTACCCACCGGTGCAGGCAAGAGCCTGATCTACCAGATGGCTGGGCTCTGCCTGCCGGGGCGAACCATCATCGTCGATCCAATCGTTGCCCTGATCGAGGACCAGATCGACGGGCTGGCCAGCCACGGCATCGACCGGGCAACGGGCATCACTAGGGAGTCCAACCGCCGCATGGGCGGGACTGCGCTGCTCCAACAGGTCGCCGACGCCGACGCCTACTTTGTCTTCGTTGCACCGGAGCGCCTGCAGATGCAGTCCTTCCGCCTCGCCGTTCGCGAAATGGCCGCGGCCACTCCCGTCAACCTCGCAGTCATCGACGAGGCACACTGCGTCTCGGAGTGGGGGCACCAGTTCCGTACCAGCTACCTCAACCTCGGCTCGGTGATCCGCAGCTCGTGCGCGGACCCGACAGGAACGCCACCACCACTGCTGGCTCTCACCGGAACGGCGTCTCGCGC
>JAGQSP010000294.1 GCA_020439485.1 Acidimicrobiales bacterium
TGCTGGTTCTGGCAGATCACTGGCTGCGCCAGCAAGCCACCGACGTGCTGGGCTAGCCCAACCGGTCAGTCCTGCTGGCCGCGCAGGAACTTTTCGATCTCGGCGGCCAGATCGTCGCCCGAAATTGCCTCATCTCGTGCGCGCATGTCGGCATCGAGTTCCAGACGCTTCACGTACTCGAGCACCTCGTCGTCGGTGGCGATCGCTGCGTCGACGCGGTCTTCCCATTCGCCGACGGTCGAGTCGAGGCGTTCGGGCCATGTCTCGAGGCCAAGTATCCCCTTGAGCCGGCGCAACAGCGCCTGTTGGCCCTTCGGGTTGGTCGGACCGGACACATAGTGCGGAACCGACGCCCGAATCGAGATGACGGGAACATCGGCCCGATCGAGGGTGTCGTGCATGACACCAACGATGCCGGTTGGGCCCTCGTAGGTCGGTTTCGACAGGCCAAGCCGAGCAGCGAGTTTGGGGTCGGTGGCGCTGCCCTGAACCGGGGCCGAACGCGAGTGGGGCACCATCCCGACATTTGAGCCGACGGTGATGACCATCTCGGTCGAAGTGTCGACCACGACCTCCAGGATCGATTCGGCGAACGAACGCCACTGCAGGCGTGGCTCGACGCCTGCCAGCAGCAGGAGGTCGTGGGCCGAGTCTGTGTGGGCCATCAATATCTCGTTGGCCGGCCACCAGATCTCGCGCTTGCCCCCGGGACCGACCGCCACCTCGGGTCGGGTTTCCTGGAAGTCGAAGAACTCTTCGGGATCGATGCTGGCCAGCAGGTCTGCGTCGTAGCGGTCGGCGAGCCATCGCAGGGCCGACGTTGCGCTGTCGCCGGCGTCGAACAATCCCTCGAAGGCAACCAGCATCAGGGGCCGGCGCAGGCTTGGTATCTCGTGCCAATCGACCTGTGTCACGCGAACAGCATGCCCGACCGAATGGCTTGTACCTACTCTGGGCTCTGCTTCGCCGGGTCAGGCGAGCAGCCGCCTGACGTGCCCCAGCAACTCGATCGACCTCAGGGCTTGCTCTTCGGGCACCGCGAGCTGGCGCACTGCGATATCGGTGGCTCCGGCCCGGCCCAACTCGGCGAATCGCTCGGCGACCTGCTCGACCGTGCCGAACGTGACGTCGGACGGGGTCATGCCCCGATAGCCCCTGTCGAACAGGTCGTTCACCAGTCGATTTGCCGACGCTTCGTCGTCGGCGACGATCACGTCTTGGCGCGCCACCACACGCTCGGGCTGATGTCCCCGTTCGGCGCAGACCCGGGCAAAGCGGGTCATAGTGTCGGTCGCCTTCTCGAGCGAACCGGGCGAGACATAGAGGCTGGCTCGACATCGTGCGACCCGCTCGAGGGCTGCGTCGACCCCAGCGCCCATCCACCACTCCACGGACCTCTGTGGTCGCATGGCCAGGCTGGCTTCGGTTATACCCAGGCGCTGGGACGACACGGTCTGGCCGTCGAACAGGGCCGAGATGACCCGAATCGACTCCTCGAGGTCGGCCGCTCGGCGGTTGAACACCGCACCCATTGCTCGGAACTGGCCCTCACCCCAGCCGATGCCCGTCTGCACTATGAACCGCCCGGGATGCATGGCAGCCAAGGTCCCAACGTGTTCTGCCACCAGCAACGGTTTCCACAGTGGCAGTAGAAACAGGCACCCGATGGGCCGGTTCGAATCGGTGGCCCACTCGCAGACCAGTCGGCCCATGATGGGCGTGTTCTGGACATAGCTGTGAGCGGTGTTGTGGTGATCGCCCACGGTCAAGAAGTCGAGGCCGGCCGCAGCCCCCGCACGGGTGCGACCCAGCATGCGCTCGACCTGCAACTCGGCAGGGGCTGCGCCGAAGGTCGACGCCAGGGACATTCCGACGCCGACCATCGAAGCCTCCAGATTGTTGTTGCTGCGAAGTTCCTAGAACTGGCGGGTCGGGAACTCGACCCGGCCTGTTTCCTCGAAGCTACCCAGTTCTACGGTGAGAATGCCCTTCTGGGCTACGGCATGCAGCTGGTCGCCGACCACCACGGTGCGCTGAATCTGGGCCCGCCAGTCGCTCTCGATCCAGGTGTAGCAGTCGCTGATCGGCGGCTCTTCGTCGGGGAGTCTGGGCTCGGTTTCGGCTGCTGGGGGTTCTTCGGCGGCAGCGGCTTCGTCGGCAGGGGGTGCGTCTGTGCCGTCTGCGCTGCCACCGGTGGCGCCTGCGGACGTCGCGCCCACCACGGGCTCGTCTACCGGGCGACCGTTCTGGTCGTAGGCCTCGACCAACTCGGTGCGGCCGTCGTCGTAGATCCGTTCGACTGACCAGCCCTCTGGGCCATAGCACTCACGCATGCGGGTGGGTTCTTGCATGGTCACCCTTCCCAGCTCGGTGATGGTGCCATCGCTGACCCGCAGACCGATCGCCCCGAAGAACGACTCGTCTTGTTCGGACTCGGCGTTCCAGCCATATGAGCTCACCGGCAGCACGACCAGCTGCTCTGCCGGCCACCAGAGAAATGCCCGGGCGTCCCACTCGGTGTCGCTGTACGAGCCATCGAGCGTCCATTGGGCGATCCGGGTGGGGTTGGCCCGGTCTGAGATGTCGAACAGCGAAACCTGGGTTCCGGTGGTGCGCCCGTCGTCGGTTGCGTCCTGGCCCACACCCAGCAGCAGGCCGTCGCCGAGCGGATGCAGGTAGGCCGAGTAGCCGTTGATCTTCAGCTCGCCCAACAGCACCGGTGCGGTGGGGTTGCTGAGGTCGATCGTGTACAGCGGGTCGGTCTGGCGGAATGTCACAACCGTCGCCAGGTCACCCATGAAGCGCACTGCAAAGATGCGCTCGCCCTTGCCCAGGTCGTCTATCTGACCGACGACGTCGAGCTCGGCGCCGTCTTGGCCTTCGACGGTTTCGAGCACATAGAGCGAGCTCGACGAGGTGTCGCCATCGCTCCAGAACATGCCGTCGTGCGTTGTCGCGATTCGCAGTCGGCCATCGTGCTCTGACAGCGAGTATTGGTTCAGCACGGTGCCCGGCACCGATCCGCTGGCGACATAGTCGGTGCGGGTCGGGTCTGAGATGTCGAAGCGGTGGATCGCCGTCGAGGTACGAGGCGGTTCGCCGATCTGCTCGCCACGGTCGTCGTAGTACTGCGACCAGTCGATCCACTCGGTCGTTGCGACATACAACGACTGGGTGCTGGCGTACACCGTCTGGCCGTCGGCCAGCACCGACACGGCGTCAGGAGCGGCAAGGCCGCCACCGCGGAGGTCGATGGTGACGACGTTCAGCATGTTCAGCCCCGAGAAGTCGGTGGGGTGATAGGCACGATTGCAGTCGACCAGGGTGCCTTCTTCGATGACTGTGCCCGAACCATCCTCCAGAACGAAATAGGGCAGCCAGTTGGCCTCGGTCGAGTTGCGGATCAGCTCTCGGTTGGCCTCCTGCGCGACCTGCTCGGCGTTCTCGTTGTCGCGCTGGGCTTCCAGACCGTCGCCGCCGTATTCGGGGTAGTTCCATTCGAAACCGACCGGGCCCGACTGCACGACCACTCTGGCGACTCCGTCGATCAGGCGTGAGCTGAGCTGGGCGCCGTCGAGGTGGAGCCGTCGGCTGGTCGTCAACTGGGTGCCCTCGATGTCCACCTCGATCAGTGTCGAGATGGGGCTGCCCGTCGGGACGATACCTATGCGCACGTCGGCCATGGGCATCACTTCGTACTGGCTGGCGCTGGCCAACAGCAGCACCCGATCGCCGTCGAACAGCATCTCCGATACCCAGGTTTCGGCCGGCAGCTCGAGCGAGTCGAGCAGCACCGGCACGTCGCCGGTCACGTCGAGGAGGTGAAGGGTGCCATCTGCGATGACCAGCATTCGCGAGCCGTCGGTCTTGACCAGGTCGGGTTCGTCGACGCCTGCTTCTTGAATGTTCGTGCCGCTGAAATCGACACCCTCCTGGCGGGCTGCTGTGGTCTCTGTAGCCGACTCTGCGAACGGCGCACCGGTGGCCTCGCCCGAAGCGGCGGCGTCCATCGCCACATCGTCGACGGCCATGAACGGCCCACCGAACCAGCCGTTGTTCAGGCCCCACGGGCCTACGACCTCGAGGGCGTTGGTCTTCATGTGGTCGAGGAATGCGTCGCACGAATCGAACGCAGCCAGGGCCGAGATGAGCTGGGTGTCTATGCCAGGCGTCCCGATGTCGATGGTGGATGGGGTCGGGTCGCCGCCGCTCGACTTTTCACCGTCGCTGGTGCAAGCTGCGGTGGCCGTCGCGAACGCAAGGAACGTTGCGGCGAGAATCCTGTGAGAACGGCGCATGGCCGGACCTCCCGACGATCGGTCGAAACTGTGTTGTCGACCTCTGTGACGTTCGTCCAGTCGTCTGCGGTTCCCAGCGGGCAAGAAATATCACGCTGTGTAGCAATTAGGTCACGCGGCGTAGAGCACAAATGCGCCACCGGCCGTCTTCGGGCTCGAACGCCCAGTTCGACCACGCACCGGCCTCTTCCAACCCCAGCAAGCCAGCGATCCGCCCGACCTCGCCGAGGTCGATTGGCGCAACTGGAATCGCCTCGACGGCGGCCCGGTTGGTGAACTCGACTATTCGCAGGTCGTGGCCTGTTCGCTCATCGCTGGACCACAACAGCACCCGCTCGTCGTCGACCAACAGCGGTTCGGGCCCGCCCGGAGCGGGGTGAATCGGTTCTTCGTAGACGACCAGGCCACCCGGGTATACAAGGCGCACCGCTGTGTCGAGCACGTCGCGCACCCCAAGAGTCGTCAGCAGGCACGGGTCCAGAGCCACCACCGCAGCCGCCGAGGCCTCCGGGCTCAGGTGGCGAGCAAGCCGGGCATCGAGGCGGACGACCCGGCCCCCGCCAGCCATCGACTGCAGCGCACCGGCGACCAATCGCGGGTCGCGCTCTATGCCGGGCCATGGCCGGGTCGGATCCAAGGCGGTGTAGTAGGCAAGGCCCCTGCTCACGCGCCAGACGGTAGCGGCGTGTCGCCGGACTTGCCT
>JAGQSP010000295.1 GCA_020439485.1 Acidimicrobiales bacterium
AACGAGCCCGCCTGAAGCATCAACATCCACGCGGTGTAGGGCTTCTCGTCGCCGTGAGGGTCGATGCCGGCCAACACGATCGGGAAGATCAGACCCGTCAACACCACCAGCCACAACGAGATGCCATCGACGCCCAGGTGCCACGAGATGCCCAGCGAAGGAATCCACTCGCGAATCGACTCGAACTGGAAGCCCCCGGCATGGGTGTCGAACTTCACCGCCAGATAGATCGACAGCGCACCGGCGGCCGCCGAGAACAACACGCCGATCTGGCGATGTACTCCAGGCAGGTTCTTGGGCAGGAGGGTTATCAACGCCGCCCCGACCGCTGGTGTGAGTATCAGCCACGTCAGCACAGGCATTGAGGCGCCTGTGGATGATGCGAGCATGGACATCTGCGACATCACACCGCCCCTGTCATGAGCCAGATGACCAGGGCGAGGGCGCCCAGCGCGATACCAATCGCGTACTGGCGCACGTAGCCGCTCTGGGCCGGCTGGATGAATCGTCCGACCGTCTGCACAACACGCCCGGCGCCGTTGACCGCGCCGTCGACGACGTTGCGATCAAAAGCGGCCAAGAGGTCGAAGCCTTTTTGGCCAGGGCCGCCGACGACCTTGGCGTAGGTGGCGTCCACATACATGGCGTTCTCGAGGAACTTGGGCTCGAGCTTGTCGGTGTTGACCTTGTGTTGCAGCCAGGCCCGGGCTGCAAAGGCGATGCCGATGAGGCCGGCGACGACCGACACCACCGCCAGGCCGACCTTGGTGCCGGTGGACGAGGTGAAGTGGTGCAGGTGGCCGTGTTCGAAGACCGGCTCGAGGAAGTGCTCGAGCACCAGCCAGTCTTTGACCAGAGGCAGGTTCAGCGCACCGCCGGCGACCGCAGCCACGGACAGCACGGCAAGCGGGGTCCACATCGTCCAAGGCGACTCGTGTGGATGTACGGCGTGATCGCCCTCATCGGACCAGCGTGCCTTGCCGAAGAACACCAGGAACACCTGGCGGCTCATGTAATAGGCGGTGAGCAGCGCTGTGACCAGGCCGACGGCCCACAGCACCGGCGACTTCTCCCACGCTGCGAGCAAGATCTCGTCCTTTGACCAGAATCCGCTGAACGGTGGCACACCGGCGATGGCCAGCCAGCCGACGATGAAGGTGCCCGCCGTGATGGGCATGAGGGCGCGCAACGCGCCCATCTTGCGCATGTCCTGCTCGTCGTGCATCCCGTGGATGACCGATCCCGATCCGAGGAACAGGAGGGCCTTGAAGAACGCGTGGGTGATGACGTGGAAGATCGCTGCCACATAGGCGCCCGAGCCGATGGCCAGGAACATGTAGCCGAGCTGGCTGACCGTCGAGTAGGCCAGCACCTTCTTGATGTCGTGCTGGGCCACAGCGGACAGCGCCGCGAACAGCGCCGTTGCGGCACCGACGATTGCGACGACGGTGAGGGCGTCATCGGTGAGTACCGGGTTGAGGCGCACCAACAGGTAGACGCCGGAGGTGACCATGGTGGCCGCGTGGATCAGCGCCGAAACCGGCGTGGGGCCTTCCATGGCGTCGGGAAGCCACACATACAAAGGCAGCTGGGCCGACTTGCCGGCTGCGGCCACGAGGAACAGCAGCGAAACGGCAGTGGCCGTGGTGCTCGACAGCTCGTGGGCCGCCGGGCCGATCTCGGCGTAGGTGACGGTGCCGATGGTGGTCCAAAGCAGGAACGTTCCCACCATGAAGCCCCAGTCGCCGACGCGGTTGGTGACGAAGGCCTTCTTGCCCGCAACCGCCGCAGACTCGCGGGTGTGCCAGAACGAGATCAGGAAGTACGAGCACGCGCCCACACCCTCCCAGCCCAGGAAGGTGACGATGAGGTTGTTCCCGAATACCAACATCAGCATCGAGAACAAGAACAGGTTGAGGTACACGAAGAACTTCGAGAACTTCTCGTCTCCGTGCATGTAGCCGATCGAATAGAGGTGGATCAGGCTGCCGACGCCGGTGATGAACAGCGCCATCGTGATCGACAGCGGGTCGACGAGGAAACCGGCCTCGACGTTGAGCGAGCCGACGGGAAGCCAGTCGAACAAGACCTGCTCGAACTGGCGGCTGTGACCGTCTTCGCCGAGCAGGCCGACGAACACCACCACCGTGGCCAGGAACGAGCCGGCCGCGGCTGCTGTGGCCAGCCAACCCGCCAGGGGTTCGCCCAGCCGACGGCCAAATACGACCAGGGTGAGGAATCCGGCGAGTGGCAGCGCCGGAACGAGCCAGATGAGTTCGAGCACTCCCCTACCCCTTCATCAGGTTCAGATCGTCGGCCGTAGCGCCGGGTTGGCGGCGCAAGATGGCCACCACCAGCCCCAAGCCAACCACGACCTCGGCCGCGGCTATGACCAGGACGAAGAACACCACGGTTTGCCCCGCTACGTCGTTCAGCATTCGAGAGAAGGCGACGAACGACAGGTTGATGCCGTTCAGCATCAGCTCTACGCACATCAGCATCACCAGCGGGTTGCGGCGTATCAGCAGGCCCACACCACCAATGATGAAAAGCAGCGCCCCGAGGACGAGGTACCAGTTACTCGTGACCTCCATCAGGACTCACCTCCAGAGGGTTCCTCGAGTTCGGGCCGCGGCTTGCGAGACAAGATCACGGCGCCTATCACCGCCACGATCAGCAGGACGGAGGTCAGCTCGAAGGCGAACACGTACTGGTCGAACAGCGAATAGGCCAGTTGCTTGACGTCGGCGACATCTTCGGAGATGGCGGTTCCGGCGGCGACCGGCGAGATCGGGTCGAGCTCGCGCACGATCAGGAAACCCAGCACCCCCAGCCCCGCGAGCGCGAACAGGCCGGCGGCGTATTTCTGTGTGGGCATGACCTGTAGCTCGAGCTTGGTCTCGATGTCGACGCCCAACAACATGATGACGAACAGGAACATCACCACGATGGCACCGGCGTAGACGATGACCTGCACCGCGGCCAGAAAGTGCGCCTCCTGGGCCACGAAGTGCACGGCAATTCCGAACAAGGTCATGACGAGCATCAGCGCCGAGTGCACCGGGTTCTTGGCCAAGATGACGCCGACGGCGCCAACCAGGCAGATCGCGGCGGCGACGATGAAAACGATGAGGTCGATCATTGGTGGCCCTTCGACTCGCCTGCCGACGCTGACTGGCCGGCCTCAGGAGCCCTGACGCCTGCACCCAGGTCGCCGCTCCAGCCCACGACACCCTCGTAGCTGGCACGTCCCGAAGGCGATGTCGCCCTCAGCCAGCCAGACAGGTTGTCGCCGTCACCGTCGTGCCAAAGCTCCCACGGCTGGCGCTTGGGCTGGCCGTTGTCGTCTACGACCAGTTCGGCCTTTGTGTAGATGGCGTCGGCGCGGTTGGTGAAGGAGAACTCGAACAGCTTGGACTCGGTGATGGCGCCGGTTGGACACGCCTCTACGCACAGGTCGCAGTGGATACAGCGCAGGTAGTTGATCTCGTAGACGTATCCGTAGCGTTCGCCGGGCGAGACCGGGTCGTCGATGGGGTTGTCGGCGCCTCGTACGTAGATGCACTTGGCAGGACACACACCGGCGCAGAGTTCGCAACCGATGCACTTCTCCATGCCGTCCTCGTAGCGGTTGAGGACATGGCGGCCGTGAAAGCGCGTTGGCTTGGGCCGCTTCTCTTTCGGGTATTCGGTGGTGACGCGCTCTTCGAAGAGGCGGTCGAAGGTGACCTTGAAACCCCTGACGTAGTCGAGCATGCCCATGATCAGCCTCCGACCTCGTCTTTGACAGCGTTGTCGCGTTCGTAAGCCCGGTCACCGGCGGCGAATGCTGCTGTCAGCAGCGCCGTTGCACCCACCGCCAAGATGACGCCCACGACGATTGCGACAACGGCGTCGATGTTGCCCTCTTGCTGCTGCAGGATCGCCGCCCGGACGAGCAGCCACCCGAGCATCATCGGGATCAGCACTTTCCAGCCAAGGTGCATGAGCTGGTCGTAGCGCAGCCGGGGAAGGGTGGCGCGGAACCAGACGAACACGAACAGGAACACCAGCACCTTGGCGAAGAACCAGACGGTGGGCCACAACCAATCGAGCCCGAAGAAGATCGGGCCGGCGGGGCCGCCGAAGAACAAGGTGACCATGATGGCCGACATCGTGATGACGTTCATGAACTCGGCCAGGAAGAACAGGGCGAAACGGATCGACGAGTACTCGGTGTGGAAGCCGCCTACCAGTTCTTGTTCGGCCTCGACGAGATCGAAGGGCGGGCGGTTCAGCTCGGCGGTGGCGGCGATGAGGAACACGACGAATGGGATGATGCCGCTGGCCAGGAAGAACCACGACCGGATTCCGCCGGCCTGCTCGAGGACGATGCCGTGGGTCGACAAGGTGCCCGACAGCAGCACCACCGCAACGACCGACATGCCCAGAGCGGCTTCATAGGAGATGGCCTGTGCCGAGGCACGCACCGAGCCCAGCAGCGGGTACTTCGAACCCGACGACCAACCTGCGAGCATGATTCCGTATACGGCGATCGATGACACAGCAAGCAGCAACAAGATGCCGATGGGCGGATCGGCCACCTGCACGAACGTCTCGCGTCCGCCGATGCTGATGGTGCCGTTACGTCCGTCGGTGAATACGCCGCCTATGGGCACGATTGCAAAGGCCAGGAAGGCGGTGACCGCAGACAGATATGGCGCCAACCGGAAAACCAACGGGTCGGAGTTGGCGGGCTTGAGGTCTTCTTTGAAGAAGAACTTCACACCGTCGGCGAACGTCTGCAGCAGGCCCCATGGCCCAGCGACGTTGGGGCCGATGCGGTTCTGCATGTCGCCCACGACCTTGCGTTCGAACCACACCATGAACATGGTGGCCACCAGCAAGAACACAAAGGCGATGACGACCTTGCCGCCCATGATGACGACATCCCAGCCGTCGACTCCGTCTGTGAACAGCGGATCACCGAACACGGCGGGCCTCCCGGTCGAGTCGCAAGACGGTCATCGGGTCTCGATCCTTATCTCGGTGACCGTGGTTTCGGAGCTGATCAGATCTGCAGCCGATACCCCTGGCTGGTTGAAGCCCATGAATGCCACGCCGCGCGGCACGGACGAATCGGCCGAGATGGCCAGCACCGTGGTGCCTCTCGACGAGGTGACGTTGACCCGTGAACCGCTGTCGATGCCAAGGCCGGACAACTCGGCGGGATGCAGCTTGAGGACCGCGTCTTGGGCCATGTTGGCCATGCTGGGCGACATGGCTGTGTGGGTGGCCAGGTCGTACAAGCGGCGGCGAGCCACGAGCCTCAGGGAATAACCGTCGACCGCGGGCGGTGCGGCCAGCGCCGGAGCGGCCCAGCCGACAAAGTCAGGGACAGCTAGGCCGACAGGTTCGGCCGCTTCGTCGGCATCGTCTGTTGCCTCGGTGGCTGCGTCCGCAGTGGTGTCATCGTCGTCGGCTGGTGATGCCTCGGCGACCGGCTCGACCTCGGTTTCGGGGGCAGCAGGCTTGGGCAGAGGCACCAGCA